>NZ_CANCWK010000004.1:0-79568 GCF_947381495.1 Limosilactobacillus galli
TGCAAATTGTGGTTCAAGCACTCATCAGAAGGGTGTTTGCTCACAAGCCACGTCCTTTAGGGCGTGGTGGTTGACTAACAGCCGGCTGATGGGGATGCTCTTGGACGAAAGCGAGCGCGTCGACCTTCAGCCCCGTGAGCTCGGTCAAGCAGGAGTTGAGTTGCTGTTCAATTCGCGTAAGCACCACCAGCTGGTGGACTTCAAGATATACGATTGATGGGGACGCAAATACCCATAAGATAGGGAGCACGGTGAAGGCCGCGCTCCCTTTTTATCTTCCCGGGGCTTTTCCTTGCTTAACCCGGTGTAAATCGCTACACTAGTTGAGTCATGAACAAGTAAGAGATGGGGGAATCAATTCATGGAAAAAGTTTACATTGTGGCGGCGCAGCGGACACCGATCGGCAAGTTCAACGGGTCATTGGCGACCCTGACGGCCGTTCAGCTGGGCACGACGGTAATTAAGGACGTGCTGGCTAAATCCGGCTTAGCAGCGGGCCAGGTTGACCAGGTCCTGATGGGAAACGTCATCCAGGCCGGCAGCGGGCAGAACCCGGCGCGCCAGGCGTCCATGGCGGCTGGCTTGGGGCAGGCCGTTCCCGCCATCACAATTAATGATGTCTGTGCTTCTGGCCTCTCAAGCATCAACCTGGCCGCTAGTTTGATTCAGTCCGGTCAGGCTCAAGTAATCATTGCCGGGGGGATGGAGAGCATGACCAACGCCCCTTATGTTCTGAAGAAGGCCCGTGGCGGCTACCGCTTTGGCGACGGCACCCTGATCGATGCCATGCAGGAGGATGCCCTAAAAGATGTTTACGGCGGCTACCCGATGGGAATCACCGCGGAAAACATCAACGAACGCTACCATGTTACCCGCCAGCAGCAGGATGATTTTGCCCTGGCCAGTCACCAAAAGGCGGTTCGGGCACAAGAGACAGCGGCCTTTGATCCTGAAATCACGCCGGTGCCGGTGATTGATCGGCACGGCAGTCACGTGGTCGATCAGGATGAGGCCCCGCGTCCCGACACCTCCATGGCGGCCCTGGCTAAGCTGAAGCCGGTCTTCAAGCAGGACGGCACCGTCACGGCCGGCAATGCCTCAGGGATCAACGACGGGGCCGCCGCAGTGGCTCTGGCTTCCGCAACGGCCGTTGAAGAGTACGGCCTGACCCCGCTAGCTGAGTGGGCCGGCGCTTCTTTGGTCGGGATCGATCCGGCGGTGATGGGGCTGGGTCCGTACTATGCCATCAAGAAGCTCTTTGAGACGACTGGGCTGAGCACCGCCGACGTGGACCTCTATGAAATCAACGAAGCCTTTGCCACCCAAGCCCTGGTTTGCCAGGACTGGCTTCACCTTGACCCCGCCAAGGTCAATACACGCGGGGGCGCGATCGCCCTGGGCCACCCGGTTGGCTGTTCCGGGGCCCGGATTCTGGTAACCCTGGTTCATGAGATGCAAGACCTAGATCGGCAAACGGGGATTGCGTCTCTGTGTGTCGGCGGCGGCATGGGAATTGCTGCATTGGTCCGGCGGGATGAATAGTTTTAAAAATTAATTAAAGTTTTTTGGCCGTGATAAATCCCGTTATCACGGCCTTTTCATTATTTTTCACTGCAACCGTTTGCATAAAATTTGCGCAAACGGTTGCACAATTAGCCCAATTCTGGTATATTATTAACGTGAAAGTTATGAAGCGCTTACAAACGTGTTTCATAAGAGAGCAATTATTGTTGTATAAATTAAGGAGTTGTTTGTAATGAGTCAAGAAAAGTCCGCCGGTGCCGGATTACCAGCGCTCTCGAAGTCAACCATTTGGATGATCAACTTCGGGTTCCTCGGTGTCCAAACCGCCTTTACCTTGCAAAGTTCACAAATGAGCCGGATCTTCCAAACCATTGGGGCCGACCCAAACAACCTGGGATGGTTCTTCATTCTGCCACCACTGGCTGGTTTAATTGTTCAACCAATTATTGGTTATTACTCAGACCGTACCTGGGCACCAAAGCTCGGTGGTCGCCGTCTGCCATACCTGTTACTCGGGATGATCGTGGCGGTTATTGTTATGCTGCTGCTGCCTAACTCTGGTAGTTTCGGCTTCGGCTATGGTTCACTGGCCGCCCTGTGGTTCGGTGCCATCACCGTTGCCCTCCTGGACCTGTCATCTAACGTCGCCATGCAGCCATTCAAGATGATGGTCGGTGACATGGTCAACGATGACCAGAAGAGTTACGCTTACGGGATTCAGAGTTTCTTATCAAACACTGGTGCCGTCCTGGCTGCCATCTTCCCATTCGTTCTGACCTGGTTCGGGGTTGCCAACATCGCCAAGAAGGGGGTCGTTCCAGACTCAGTTATTATTTCCTTCTACGTTGGTGCTGCCCTGTTGATTGTTACTAGTCTGTTCACGGTTTTCCGTGTTCACGAATACGACCCAGCAACCTACGCTATGTACCACGGTATTTCCGAAGAGGATAACACCGAGGGTGGTAACTGGTTCGAACTCCTGAAGCACGCGCCAAAGGCCTTCTGGACCGTTACCCTGGTTCAATTCTTCTGCTGGTTCGCCTTCCAATACCTGTGGACTTACTCCGCTGGTGCGATCGCCAAGAACGTTTGGAACACGACCAACGCTACTTCCGCTGGTTACCAGGCCGCTGGTAACTGGTACGGGGTTCTGGCTGCCGTTCAGTCAATCGCCGCTGTTGTATGGTCATACGTTCTGGCCAAGGTTCCTAACAAGTACCACAAGGCTGGTTATGCCGGCAGTCTGCTGCTCGGTGCTATCGGGTTCCTGTCAGTATTCTTCATCCACTCCCAAGGCGCTCTGATCTTCTCTTACATCCTGGTCGGAATCGCTTGGGCTGGTATGAACACTTACCCACTGACCATTGTTACGAACGCCCTTTCTGGTAAGCACATGGGTACTTACCTGGGTCTATTCAACGGTTCAATTTGTCTTCCACAAATCGTGGCTTCCCTGCTGAGTTTCGCACTGTTCCCACTGCTTGGTAGTTCCCAAGTTAACATGTTCATCGTTGCCGGGATCGTTATGGCCTGCGGTGCATTGTCAGTCGGTGCAATCAAGGAAACTTACGCTGAATAATTTAATTTAACTGATAAGAAGATTTATAATAAGGGCGTAGTTGATACACCCTTATTTCGTATGAAAGGAATTGAGAAAGCAATGAAACGGACATTTGATATCGCTCCATGGCATGTCGCTACCAAGACATGGGATCCTGAAGACAAGCGTCTCCAAGAATCAATGACTAGTTTGGCAAACGAAAACCTCGGGATGCGGGGCTTCTTTGAAGAAGGCTACTCCGGTGACCATATGCAGGGCCTCTACCTCGGTGGTGTTTGGTTCCCTGACAAGACCCGTGTTGGTTGGTGGAAGAATGGTTACCCGAAGTACTTCGGTAAGATGATCAACGCCGTCAACTTCATGAAGCTGGTCATCAAGGTCAACGGCGAACAGCTGGACCTGGCTAAGCAAACGCCAAAGGACTTCAAGCTGGACCTCGACATGAAGCGTGGGGTACTGGAACGTGAATTCACCGTTGAAATCGGTGGAACGACGATGTACTTCAACTTCGAACGGTTCGTCAGCGCTACCCAAAAGGAATTAGTTGGCCAACGCCTTCACATCAAAAACCGCGGCAACAGCGATGCCAAGGTTGAAATCACCAGCATGATCGATGCCGATGTTTACAACGAAGACTCCAACTACGACGAACAATTCTGGAACGTCCTCAACAAGAGCGCTGAGGGTGAACACGCCGAATTGACTTCCATGACCAAGAAGAACGACTTCGGGACGCCACAATTTATTGTTGGCATGAAGACCACCACCAAGACCAACTTGGACCACACTGGTGACGGCACTAGCGACAAGACCGCCTACAACACCTTTGCAGGCACGGTTGCTGCTGGTAAGGAAGTTGACTTCGAAAAGCGGAGTCTGACGGTTACTTCCCGGGACTTCGACACTGAAGAAGCAATTGAAAAGCACCTCGATGAATTAAGCGCTAAGCTCGACAACGAGAGCTTCGACGACTTACTAGACCCACACGTTCAAGAATGGGCTGAACGTTGGAACAAGTCCGATGTTGAAATCGATGGTGACGAAGGGGCTCAACAAGGGATTCGTTTCAACCTCTTCCAACTCTTCTCAACTTACTACGGTAACGATTACCGGCTGAATATTTCACCAAAGGGCTTCACTGGTGAAAAGTACGGTGGTGCTACTTACTGGGACACCGAAGCTTACTGTATCCCAGTTTACCTCGGGGTTGCTAACCCAGAGATTGCTCGTAACCTGCTGATGTACCGTTACAAGCAACTCGACGGGGCCTTCATCAACGCCAAGGAACAGGGCCTGAAGGGTGCATTGTTCCCAATGGTTACCTTCAACGGGATTGAATGCCACAACGAATGGGAAATCACCTTCGAAGAAATTCACCGTAACGGGGATATTGCTTACGCTATCTACCTCTACACGAAGTACACCGGCGACAAGTCTTATGTTCTGAACGAAGGGGCCGAAGTCTTGACCGAAATTTCACGGTTCTGGGCTGACCGGGTTCACTACTCACAACGTAAGAACAAGTACATGCTGCACGGCGTAACTGGTCCTGATGAATACGACAACAACGTTAACAACGACTGGTACACTAACCTGCTCTGCCGTTGGACGCTGAAGTACACCCTTGAAATTCTCAAGGAAGTTGACGACAAGGTTGCCAAGAAGCTCAACGTCTCCGAAGACGAAAAGCGGCAATGGCAAGCAATCGTGGACAACATGTACTTGCCATACGACAAGGAACGTGACATCTTCCCAGAAAACGATGGCTTCATGGACAAGGATCTCAAGCCAGTTGCTGATATTCCAAGTGACCAACTGCCAATCAACCAACACTGGTCATGGGATAAGATCCTGCGGTCACCATACGTTAAGCAGGGTGACGTTATCCAGGGTCTCTGGGACTTCATCGACGACTTTACGAAGGAACAGAAGAAGCACAACTTCGACTTCTACGAACAATACACTGTTCACGAATCAAGTCTTTCTGCTTCTGTTTACTCCATCATCGCCGCTGACCTCGGTTACGAAGATAAGGCCGTTGAAATGTACGAACGGTCCGCTCGGCTTGACTTGGACAACTACAACAACGATACCGTCGATGGTCTGCACATCACTTCCATGACTGGTTCATGGCTGGATATCGTTCAAGGGTTCGCTGGCATGCGGGTTCGTGATGGTCAACTCCACTACGCACCATTCCTGCCAAAAAAGTGGGACTCCTACCAATTCCGTCAGATGTTCCGTGGCCGGATCCTGAAGGTTAAGGTTGACAAGCACGGTACGAAGATCGACTTGGTATCCGGTGACCCAATCACCATCGACCTTGCCGGTAAGAAGCTCGAATTAAAGTAATTACGGGGGCAGACAGAGAATGAAGTTTGAAGATCTTAAAGGTTTTGCTTTTGACCTTGACGGTGTGATTGCCGACACGGCGCGTTTCCACGGCCAGGCATGGCACCAACTTGCCGATAAGGTGGGTACTGAATGGACGCCTGAATTGGCGGACAGCTTGAAAGGGGTCAGCCGGATGGACTCCCTGGAGCTGATCCTGAAGGCTGGCGGTCACGAAAATGACTATAGCCAAGATGAAAAGGTCGCTCTGGCAACAGAGAAGAATGACAACTACATCAAGCTGGTTGAAACCCTGACGCCAGCAGACATCCTGCCCGGGATGAAGAACCTGCTGGATGAATTGAAGGCCAACAATTACCACATTGTGCTGGCTTCCGCTTCCAAGAACGCACCAAAGGTTCTCAAGTACCTGCAAATCACGGACTACTTCGAAGGGATCGTTGACCCGGCTAAGCTGACGCACGGTAAGCCGGATCCAGAGATCTACAGTGAAGCAGCTAAACTGATGAACCTGCCTGCTAACCAGGTTGCTGGTCTGGAAGATGCCCAGGCCGGGATCGAATCGATCAACCGGGCCGGTGAAACATCAATCGGCTTTGGCTCATCACTGCAGGATGCCGATGTAAAGTTCGCTCACACTGGTGACGTTTCATTGGCAGCCATTAAGGAACAAATGGACAACTAACAATAACAAGTGACTCTCATACTACAACCGATCAATCTTTGGTCATTTGTTTCTTAAATAGAAAACGCTCACGGCAGAAGATACTGTGGGCGTTTTTTTTACTAATCACTGGCGCGGCTGGTGAAATTATTGCTGATTAAGACTACAATTGAGGTATCATCAAAAGGAGTGAGGCTTTTATGGTTGAATTAAAGAATATTAACTCGCTGATGCGGTTAAACAACGGGGTCACGATCCCTTGCGTCGGTTACGGTACCTTCAAGACCCCAGCCGACGTGGCCGAACAGGCGGTGACTGATGCCATCGAGGTTGGCTACCGGCTGATCGATACAGCGGCGGTCTATGGCAACGAGGAGGCCGTTGGGAAGGGGATTCGCAATTCCGGAATCGACCGGCACCGGCTCTTCGTCACCAGCAAGCTCTGGAATACGGAGCGGGGCTATGAATCGACCAAGAAGGCGTTGGACGAGACCCTGCAGAAGATGCAACTGGACTACCTGGACCTTTACCTGATCCACTGGCCAGCCAACCAGAAGCAGTTTGGCGACCGGGCCGCTGAGATCAACGCCGAAACCTGGCGGGCCATGGAAGAAGCCTACCATGAGGGCAAGATCCGGGCACTGGGTCTGAGCAACTTCATGCCGCACCACGTCATCGACTTGATGAAGACGGCGGAGATTGCCCCGGCGGTTGACCAGATTGAGATTCACCCCGGCTGGCCGCATGCTCAAGAGATTAAGTACCTGCAAGCCCACAACATTCTGGTGGAAGCCTGGGGACCACTGGGCGGCCAGGGGGCTAAGGTCCTGACCAATCCAACGATGAAGAAGCTGGCCAAAAAGTATGACAAGACGACGGCCCAGATCAGTCTGCGGTGGATCCTGCAACAGGGTGTCCTGCCGTTGCCAAAGTCGGTTCATCCTGACCGGATGGTGGCGAACACGAAGCTGTTTGACTTTGAACTGAGCGACGAGGACATGAAGACAATCAGTGAACTGCCAAACCTCGGCGGCCAGTGCAAGGACCCGGACGAGGTTGACTTCTAACCTAAACAGAAAAAGGGACTGCGGTCGAGTGCAGTCCCTTATTTTGTTTCCAGCATTTTTTTCATCCCAGGGAAACAAGTATAATGTCCTTATATACTCTATCTATTGGAAAGAAGCAAGCTCATGAAACAGATCCTAGCGACAATCAAACGGGAAACCCGGCACTTCAATCAGTACTGGTGGGTCTACCTGACTCTTTTCTTCAGTGTGGACCTGGTGATTCAGCTGGTGGTTATTCCGGCCTTCCGCCTGGTAACCACCTATGTCCTCCAGGCTGGTGCGATCCCATTTGTCTCCTACCAAAACATTGTGACCATCATCACCCAGCACCCGCTGGTTGTTGTGGCCCTCCTGCTGGAACTGGCGCTCCTCCTCCTGGTAATTTACTGGCAGTTTGCCGTCATTCTCCTCGGGGTGCGGGACATCCAGGCGGGGACGATCAGTGTGCGGCATTTGCTGCGTGAGAGCGGGCAGGCCCTGCGTCAGTTGCGGCCGGCATCGTTGCTGGTCCTGTTGGGCTACTTTGTCCTGGTGATCCCGTTTGCCAACCTGGTCTTTCGGACGCCGCTGCTGTCCAAAATCCAGATTCCGGCTTTTATTCTCGACTTCATGCCCCGGAACGCCTTCCTGCTGACGGGCCTGCTCGTCTTCTACACCCTGTTGATTGTGCTGGGGGTGCGTTACCTGCTCGCTCTGCCATTGATGGTGTACCGAGGGCAGCGGCCGCAAGTTGCCCTGGTTAATAGCTGGCACCAGACCAGCCACGGACAGTGGTGGCCGCTCGTGGCCCGGATCCTGGTGATCAGCCTGGTTGCGGGCCTGGTCATGGTTATCTTCTATGGCTTGCTGGTGGGGCTGCAATTTGTCCTGGATTTATTACCCGGGAAATTATCGCTGGTAATGGCGGTGGTCAATTTAACCCTGGTCCAGCTAGGCAGTGAATGCCTGGCCATCTGGATCGGGGTGGTGACCATCATGACCCTGGTCCGGCCCCTTGGTGATGCGATTCCGGCCACCCCGGCAGCCTTTCGGGTCAGTCGGGGGATCAAACGCACGCTGGTAGTTGCGGGCAGCCTGATCGTCCTGGTGACGGCAGTCAGTGGCGGCTTCTACCTGACGGGGAACAACCGTCGTCCCGTGACGATTTCCCACCGGGGAGTGGCCGAAAAGAATGGGGTCCAGAATACAATTCCGGCGCTGGAAGGAACCCACCGCCTTTATCCGGACTACGTTGAAATGGACGTTCACGAGACGAAGGACCATCAGTTTGTCGTTATGCACGATGAGAACCTCAAAGAACTGGCGGGGGTCAACAAAGCGCCGTATCAGCTGACCCTCAGCCAACTGACCCACCTGACGGTTCACGAGAACGGCTACCGGGCCAAAATTGCCAGCTTTGATGACTACCTGAAGGTGGCTGACCGCCTCCACCAAAAACTCCTGGTGGAAGTCAAGACCACCCCGCATGATTCCAAGGGGATGCTGACCCGGTTTAGCAACCGCTATGCGAAGACGCTGGAACGCCATGGCGATCAGGTCCAGTCCCTGGATTACCGGGTGGTGACTGGAATGCGCAGGCGGGCGTCGCACCTGCCGGTGATCTACATCCAGCCCTATAACTTCACCTACCCGAATATTGCGGCGGACGGCTACTCGATGGAGTATTCAACCCTGACGGACGACTTCATCAGCCTGGCTCACCTTCAGCACAAGCTGGTCTATTCCTGGACGGTGGACGAGCGGCCTGTGATGATGCAGGCAATGTATGACAACGTTGACGGGGTCATCACTAATAATCTACAGGACCTCAACGCGGCAATCCGCTCCTATGACAGTCGGCGGTCCTACGCGCGCCGGCTCCTCAACTACATCATGGTTGTTCCGGGGAGCCAGGAATTTGAACCATAGTCGAACATAAAAGGGAGCGAGGCAGAAGTCGTTTACGACTTCGTTTTCGAGCCCCCGCGAGCACAAATAGAGGTCCAGAGTTCGGCTTTTGCCGGGCTTTGGACCTCATTTGTGTACCGCGCTGTTCGCTTTTGACTATATAGAAGGACTTATGTCACAGGCCCTTTGCTATTAGTAGTCACCGTTTAGAATTGAGTTTTTAACAATCACGTAGTCAACCCGGCGGATGGCCTCGAGGTCGCGGCCCCCGGCATAGGAGATGGAGGATTGCAGGTCTTCCTGCATCTCACGAAGGGTGTCCTTGATCGAACCCCGGAATGGCACCAGCATCTGCTTGCCTTCAACGTTTCGGTAGGCCCCCTTCTGGACTTCGGAAGCGGAACCCCAGTACTGCTTGTAGCGCTTGCCGTCGATTGTGATGATATGGCCCGGTGATTCCAGGTGGCCGGCCAGCATTGACCCGATCATGACCATCGAGGCGCCAAAGCGGACGGATTTAGCGATATCACCGTTGTGGCGGATCCCGCCGTCAGCGATGATTGGCTTCCGTGCGGCCTTGGCACACAGGCGGATGGCGGCCAGTTGCCAGCCCCCGGTTCCGAAGCCGGTCTTGAGTTTGGTAATGCAGGCCTTGCCAGGGCCCACCCCGACCTTGGTAGCATCGGCCCCGGCGTTCTCAAGATCCCGGACCGCCTCGGGGGTGGCGACGTTACCCGCCGTGACAAAACTCATCGGCAGGTTCTTCTTGATGTATTGGATCATCTTGATAACAAAATCCGAATGACCATGAGCAACATCGATTGTGATGTACTCTGGATCCAAATGTTCGGCTTTTAGTTGATCGATGAAGTCGTATTCGGCATCCTTGATCCCCACCGAAATGGAGGCAAACAGGCCACGCTCGTGCATCCGCTTGACGAAGCCGGCCCGGTCTTCCGGCTCGAACCGGTGCATTACGTAGTAGTAGCCGTTTTGCGCCAGCCATACGGCCAGATCTTCGTTGATGACGCTCTCCATGTTGGCGGGAACGACCGGAATCTTGAACGTCCGGGGGCCGAATTTCACACTGGTATCGGCTTCCCGGCGACTCTTGATCACACACTTGTTAGGGATTAGTTGAATATCATCATAATCGAACGTTTCCACAAGAATAGCTCCTTTTTGTCATAAAATTACCGTATGTTATTATGCGCTTCTCCCCAGCCCGCGTCAACTAAAAGGTGGATCATTGTTTGTAATCGTCAAAAAATAGTTCGGAAAAGTTGTTGACGGCCGGGCTGATTTCCGGTAGGATAAATAAGTAAAAGCGTTTTTTACGAAAATAAACGATGAGGTGAATAAGAAATGTCATCAGTTGTAATTGTTGGTAGTCAATGGGGCGATGAAGGAAAGGGGAAGATGACCGATTACCTCAGCCAGGACGCGGACGTTGTCGTTCGTTCCCAGGGTGGTAACAATGCCGGTCACACCATTGCCTTCGACGGCAAGAAGTTTGCTCTGCGCCTGGTTCCTTCGGGGATTTTTGGCAAGGACAAGCTGGCCGTTATTGGGAACGGTGTGGTTATCAACCCGCCGGCCCTCTTGAAGGAGCTCCACTATCTACAAGACAATGGCATCGACGTTTCTGGTCTCCGGATTTCCAGCCGGTCTCACGTGACCTTCCCATACCACATTCTGCTTGACAAGTGCCAAGAAGAAGCCAAGGGTGATCACAAGGTTGGTACTACCAAGAACGGAATCGGCCCAACCTACATGGACAAGGTTTCCCGGGTCGGAATTCGGATGTGCGACCTTTTGGAAAAGGACACCTTCAAGGTTAAATTGCAACGCAACCTGGCCGAGAAGAACGAACTGTTTACCAAGCTCTACCATGTTGATCCGATTAACTTCGATGACATTTTCGAAAGCTACTATGAATATGGTCAGGAATTGAAGAAGTACGTTACCGACACGTCCCGGATCGTCAACGATGCCTTAGACCAGGGTAAGAAGGTCCTCTTTGAAGGGGCTCAAGGGGTCATGCTGGACGTTGACCAGGGAACTTACCCATACGTTACGGCATCTAACCCAATTGCCGGGGGTGTCTGCACCGGGGTCGGTGTGGGTCCTAACAAGATCAACACCGTTGTCGGGATCTGCAAGGCCTACTCCACCCGTGTCGGTGCTGGTCCATTCCCAACGGAACTGACTGACGAGATCGGTGACCAGATTCGGGAAACCGGTCACGAATACGGGACCGTTACCGGGCGGCCACGCCGGGTTGGCTGGTTCGACAGTGTTGCTATGCGACACGCTCGCCGGGTTTCCGGTCTGTCCTGCCTCAGCTTGAACCTGTTGGACGTTCTGACGGGCTTGAAGACCGTTAAGATCTGTACTTCCTACAAGCTTGACGGCAAGCAGATTGACTACTACCCAGCAAGTCTGAAGGAACTGGACCGTTGCGAACCAGTTTACGAAGAATTGCCGGGCTGGGATGAAGACATCACCGGGGTCAAGAAGTTTGAAGACCTGCCAATCAATGCCCAGAACTATCTGAAGCGGGTCAGTGAATTATCTGATACGCCGCTGTCAACAGTTTCTGTCGGTGCGGACCGGATTCAGACGATTATCATCAAGAACCCATGGGAACTCTAATTAAATAAAGACCGATATAAAAAGGCGGGGTGTCTGTGACACCCCGCCTTTTTGGCGGTACAATTAAGGAAAACGGAAGTAGGGTGAATGATATGGCATTAACGATAACCACGGTGCGGCAGTACCTTGACTGGCCGCTGGGGCAGACAATCAACCAAGAGGACCTTAAGCAGCAGCTGGGGGTCCACGCGACGGGCAACGATGGTGCGGACCTGACGGATAAGGTTCTCTTCAACCTCACCCAGGTCAACATCGACCAGCAGGGGGAGTACCCGGTGGTCCTGAGCGTGATGGATGCCACCGGTCAGACTGCCCAGACAAGCGTGACGCTGGATGTGCGGCCGTTGCGGTCCCAGTCGGCCGCCCAAGTCCAACAGCCAAGTCAGACGACAAATCCAGCAGTCCCAAGGAAGCGGCGCGGCTGGCTTTGGGGCCTGATCGCGGTGATCGTGATCATCTGCCTGTTGTGGGGGTGGTCTAGTCACCGGCACCAGCAGCAGAACCAGGCGGCCAATAACGCCCAGCAGAGCAGTCAGATCGCTGACAACTCAAGTAGCGTGGCTAAACTGAGCGGTGATAACCGGAAGCTGGCAAACCAAGTGGCCGAACTCCGGGGTGCCGTCAAGCAGTACCAGCACGATAAGGACCAGGAGGCCTTGAACCAGCGGCTGGATAAGATTGAGAACCAGAACCAGCAATTGAACAGCCAGGTGGGCGACAATACCAAGAACCGGCTGAACCAGGTTACCAACGTGGTTGAACAGGTTCGTCAGGATCCGGATAACGGGGTGCAGATTGTCAATGACCTGAAGAACGAGAGCGGCTTTAAGGACATTTGGAATAATATTAACAGCATGGTCCAAGGCTGGATGGACAAGTTCGCGGAGTAGCGATGATTGACAGGGTCGGCTCTGACCCGTAAAATAAATATAATTACCTTTAAGTGGTTCAGCGAGGCCATCAAGGGACGGTAGAAAGTCAACGGCTCTTCTTTAATGGTAATTAAGGAAGAGCTTTTTATTGAAAATAGAAGAGGAGTGGCAAAAATGGCACATGAAGTTGTTGATGGTTCAAGCATGCAACGGGCACTGACCCGAATTACATACGAGATTATTGAACAGAACAAGGGGGTCGAAAACCTGGTCTTTGTCGGCATCAAGACCCGGGGTGTCTACCTCGCTAAGCGACTGGCCAAGCGGCTCAATCAGTTGGAAAACGTCAGTGTGCCGGTGGCGGCCTTGGACGTTTCCCTGTACCGCGATGACCGTCATGTGCCGGATCACCACCGCGAGCCCACGGTGAAGACCGACCAACTGGATGTCGACATTACTGACAAGCACGTTATCCTGGTTGACGACGTGCTCTTCACCGGGCGGACGGTGCGGGCCGCGCTGGATGCTCTGATGGATATGGGCCGGCCGAAGCGGATCTCCCTGGCGGTCTTAGTCGACCGGGGTCACCGGGAATTGCCAATCCGGCCGGATTTTGTCGGTAAGAACATCCCGACGGCCATGAATGAGACGGTTCACGTGGCGGTTGAGGAGTACGATGGCCACGAAGATGTCACGATTGAGCATAATTAATTGCGGTAATAGAAAACGACGCTGGTTTTGACATGTCAGAGCCAGCGTCGTTTTTGCATTTATTGATATTATTCTTTCCAATACCGGGCCCTGGTCAGCAGCTCGCGGGAACGCTGGTCGGCCGGATGGTAGCCCTTGTTGAAAAGGTGCTTGAAGTACATCATGTTGTAGAAAAAGCCGAATGCGATTGATGGCCATGGAAACTCCAGCAGCCAGTTCAGACCGAAGAACATTGCCACGAGGACATAGTCGAGGTCCAAGACAATCATTAGGATAAAGTTATAGTAGTCTCCCCGGAAGAGTGCCGGAAGCGGCCCAAACCAGAGGGTCGTCCACGAGAAGCCAACCTTGGCAATGCGGAGGTCTCCCTGGTCGTTAACAATCTTGGCGTAGTTTGGCGGCAAGGGGAGATTGTTGAGGTTAAACGGGTTTTGGTCATTGTCGTTGTTATTACCAAATGGGTTTTGCATGTCTCTTCCACTTCTTTCTATATAGTAATGATGATAACACACTCGCCTTCATCCTCCCACATTGTCGAGTCGTCAGTAGCGATAAAAGTATGATAAACTCAGTTTGTGAAACAAGAAAAGGGGAATGTCTAATGCTATTTTTCTTAAATGACGGCATTCAGGAAAACAAGTCGGGGATCGAGCACGCCCAGATGAAGCGGCTCCAATTGTTCAAGCAGTTTAAGCAACCGGCGAAGATCGTTACGCGGCAGTACTCGAACGAACTGCACCTGGTGACGAAGCACGCCGGGATCGCCGACGAAGACTTCGTAAACCTGTTTGATTACTTCCAGAATGCCCGGATTGTCCCGCCAAAAGACGTGACGATTAGGGATATTCAGATCGACCCGCACTGGCGGCGGCAAGCAGACGGCATCAACTACTCCTATTCGAAAGACGGCCACCGGATCCTGTATGTGCGGCGGCGCAATGATGCCAAGAAGCGCATCATCAACCTGCAGTACTTCGATCACTTCGGTAAGCTCTTGAACGTCAAGTGGTATGATGTGCGGGGCTTTATTTCCGTAGAGCAAGTATATGATTGGCAGGGTAATATTACAACTGAGAACTACTTTGCTCCGGATGGCAAGCTGGTCCTGCAGCTGGCCCACATGAAGGACAAACGGGGGCGGAAGGCTGATACCTACCACCTGTTTAACTATCAGGGCCGCGACTTTCAGTTTGCCGGTCTGGATGAGCTGACCAGCTTCTTCTTGGATCAGCTGGTCACTGATCAGAAAATCTGCGGCGCGGGACCGGTGGGCCTGATTGTCGACCGGGTTTACGAGACCGGCTGGTCAGTCCTCCACATGAAACAGCGGGTCCCCCGTTACATGCAGTTGCATAACGACCACGTCAATAATAATGACGATATCTTACATTCGACCCTGAACTACAACTACGAGTGGGGATTACACCATATTAAGGACTGGGACGGGGTAATCGCCCTGACCCCGCAGCAGCAGGATGATTTGAAGGCCCGCTTTGCTAAGTACGGCGTCCCAATTTTCCGTATTCCGGGGCCGATTGTCCCTAACGCCGTTCTTAATAAGCCCCACGTGCCGTTTGCCAAGCGGACGAAGAATCAGGTGGTGATGGTGGCCCGGCTGTCGCCCGAGAAGCAGCAGGACCAGCTCTTGAAGGCTTGGCCACAGGTACTGGCGAGCGTTCCGGAGGCTAAGTTGGACTTCTGGGGATACGCCAACAATCACTTCGACCAGCAGCTGAAGAAGATCGTCGCTGCAGAGAAAATCGGCCATTCGGTAACCTTCCATGGTTACACAACTGATGTCAATGTCGTCTACGAGGATGCCCAGCTGCTGATCCTGCCCAGCCGAGTGGAAGGCCTGCCGCTTTCCCTGGTTGAAGCCCAATCGCACGGCCTGCCGATCATCGCCAATGACATCAAGTACGGGCCGGCTGACGTGGTCATCGCCGGGCAGGATGGCCTGTTGACCAAGAATGGTGATATTGATGGTCTGGCGCGGGCAATTATATCCCTGCTGACCGATCAGGAACGGCTGGCTCAGATGAGCGCGCACGCCTATGCGGACAGTCGGCGCTATTCGGCAGCCAACGTAATGAAACGGTGGCAGGAAATCATTGATGACGTGAATGAAAGGGAGGCTCAGAAATAGTGTTTTTCTTTGTGAATCAATACTTACTGAGTAGCAATTCAAGCGTTGAGCACGCGGAAATCAAGCGGCTGAAGCTCTTCGCCAAGAACGGTGTGGCGGCCAAGCTGGTCACCCGTGATTTTTCCCCGGTCCTTCACCATACCCTACCGCGCTTCGGTCTCAAGGACAGTCAGCTGGTAAACATGTATGACTTCTTTGCCGGGGCCACGGACTACCAGGGGCAGCCGCTGCACACTGCGGACCTCCACCTGCCCTTTGACTACCAGGTGGGTACGGGGAACAACTCCCGGGAGATCAAGGACGGTCAGCGGCTGGTCGCTGAGGTCTTCTTTGCCGGGGGCACGGTCGGCGAGGTCAGCCGGGTTGACTGGTACGATCCGGCCGGCAACCTCACCCTGCGCGAGCGTTACGACCTGCGGGGCTACAAAGCCGTCGACGAATTCTTCGGCCAGGATGGGCAGCTGTACTTTGAGCGCTACTACCGGCCGGACGGCACCATGTACCTGGAGCGTTACTATGTGCAGTCTGTTCAAAACACTCCGATCAACTCCCTGAATGTCCTGCGGGGCTACGAGGGGAAGGACTACTATTTCGATAGCCTTGACGACCTCTTCGTCTTCTTCCTCAACGAGTTGAACAGGACGACGGAGGAGACGAACACTTTCATCGCCGACCGGCCGGCCATGGCGATCCAGCCGGTATTGCAGGTGGCAGGGAAAGCTAGGAAGTACCTGTGGCTGCCGATTAACCACGTCGACGATGGGCAAAACTTGCTGAATGGCCCGGTCAATGGGATGCTCCAGGGACCGTTCACCAGTGAATTAAAGAAGTGGGACGGCATTATTGTAATGACTGAGCAGCAGGCCCATAACCTGCGCAATCGGCTTGGCAAGCATGCGCCTGTTATGGCGATTAACGGGACGCCTGTCAGCCAGCCTACCGATCGGATTACGATGGCTGGCCGGACGTCGGGCCAGCTGGTCTATGTGGGCCGGCTGGGCGAAGACAAGCAGATCAGCCAGTTGCTGACGATGTTTGCCGCCATCCACCGGCAGGTGCCGACGAGCCGGTTGACCTTGTACGGGTATGGGGCGGTTGACGATGTTAAACGCTATAAGGACCAGGTCGAGCAGGCCGGCCTTGAAGATTGGGTCACTTTTGCTGGCTACCAGGTTGACCTGCAGCCAGCCTATGACCAGGCCCAGCTCTTTGTCGATGCCAGCCGCATCGATGCCCAGCCCCTGGCGATGGGGGAAGCCCTCGGTCATGGAGTGCCGGTGGTCAGCTATGATTACCTGTACGGCCCGGCCAGCATGGTCGCGTCAGGGGTCAACGGCGAATTGATCCCATTGAATGACCAGCAGCGGTTCGTGGATAACGTCGTGGGCTTGCTCCAGGACCCGCAAGCGCTGCAGAAATTAAGCACGGGCGCCTACACTCACCTCGACGCAATCAGTGACACGACAACTTGGCGGCAGTGGTCCCCGGTGGTTGAAGATAATTAATACTTACGATGGGGCTGGCAGAAGATGGTACTTTTTTGCTCTGGACGAATCAAAAGAGGTTTTAGCGATGAAGAATAATCATTGGTGGAAGAACGCGGTGGTCTATCAGATCTACCCGAAGAGTTTCCAGGATAGCAATAACGACGGGATCGGTGACCTGCAGGGAATTATCAGCCGGCTGGATTACTTGCAGAAGCTGGGGGTCGACATCCTCTGGCTCAACCCGATCTACGAGTCACCCCAGGTGGACAACGGCTACGACATCAGCAACTACCGGGCAATCAACCCGATGCTGGGAACAATGGCCGATTTTGACCAGCTCCTGGCCGCGGTGCACCAGCGGGGGATGAAGCTGGTCATGGATCTGGTCGTCAATCACACCTCCGACCAGCACCACTGGTTTGTCGAAGCGAAGAAGAGCAAGGACAACCCCTATCGTGACTTCTATATCTGGCGGGATGGCCAGGGCGGTCACGCTCCGAACAACTGGGGATCATACTTCTCCGGTCCGGCCTGGAAGTATGACCCGACGACCGACCAGTACTATCTCCACCTCTTCGCTCCGGAGCAGCCGGACCTCAACTGGGAAAATCCCCGGGTTCGGCAGGCAGTCTACCAGATGATGAACTGGTGGACTGACAAGGGAGTCGATGGTTTTCGGATGGACGTCATCAACCTGATCTCCAAACCCGCTGGCCTGCCTGATGGTCTGCAGACCGCCGACGAGAAGTACGCTACCGTCGAGGGCTTTGTGCCCAACGGTCCCCGTGTGCATGAGTTCCTGCGGGAGATGAACAGGAACGTCATGAGCAAGCACAAGATGATCACGGTGGGCGAGACACCTAATGTCACCCCGGCCGATGCCAAGCGGTACGCGGACCTGCACAACCAGGAGCTCAACATGGTCTTCCAGTTTGAGCACATGAACCTAGACGCCAACCCCAATCCGGCCCTGGGCAAGTGGTACGATCAGAAGCCGAAGCTGGTGGATCTCCGTGCCAACCTGACCAAGTGGCAGACGGAACTGGCCGGAACAGCCTGGAACTCACTCTACTGGAACAACCACGACCAGCCCCGGGTGGTTTCCCGTTTCGGTGATGATTCGACCGAAGACTACCGGGTCAAGTCGGCCAAGATGCTGGCGACGATGACCCACTTTATGCAGGGGACGCCCTACATCTACGAGGGGGAAGAGATTGGGATGACCAACGCCGGTTTCACCAAGCTGAGTGACTACGTAGACCTGGAGTCGATCAACGCCTATCATCAGCTGGTAGATGATCAGGGCTTGGTTGATCCGGCGACGATGCTGAAGTACCTGGCAATGCACTCGCGGGACAATGCCCGGACGCCAATGCAGTGGGATGACAGTACCAACGCTGGTTTCTCTGCCCACCGGCCATGGGAGAAGGTTACGGCTAATTACCGGCAGGTCAACGTGGCAAAGGCCCTGGCTGATCCAGACTCGATCTTTTACTATTACCAGCGGCTGATCAAATTTCGCCACACCATGCCGGTGATCACCGACGGGACCTATGCCCTGGTTCCCGGCAACGAAGACGATCCGGCCATCTTTGCCTATACTCGGCGGGACAAGGCCACGACCCTGCTGGTCATCCTGAACTACACTGACCAGGCAATGGAGCGGCACTACGCGGTTCCCAAGACGGCCAAACTCCTGATCAGCAACTACGCCGATGACCAGGGCGCCACTCTGCGGCCTTATGAGGCGAAAGTTTACCAATACTAGAACTTAATAAGGGATCATGACAAGCGTGCGTGTTCGTCATGATCCCTTTTGTGATATTTGGTTTGCGTTCTATTCCCAGTAGCTCTCAAATCTGCGTGAGGCCCCGGTCGTAGCGTCGGTCGCCGGGACTACTGAATCAGTGGTCGTGGCTGCCGGTGCCGGTTGTTCCTTTTGGAAGGTGAACTGGGGCCGCTCAGCACTCGCCGCCAGGTCGACCGTTGTCACCATGCCGGAGAAGAACCACTCGTCATCAAGGTTGATATGGTAATTAATTCCGTCCTTGGTGACAGTCAGGACGGCCGCGGTGAGGTCATCTTCTTTGGCAAATCCCTGGTCGGGGGTGTGCTGGACGTGGTGGGGCTGGACTGTTGTGCCGAAGAACCTGACACCGTCCCCGGCCTGGAGTTCCAGATGTTTCTTAAACCAGTGGCTGGCGGTGTCTGTGATAATCAGTTTCATGTGCGCCATCTCCTTTGGTTCCACCATACTATACCTGGTGGACAGGAACAACGAATGTGCCTGAGTACAAAAGCCCCGGGCGGAACCGATCGGTAGGTGCCCGGGGACGATGTTATTTTTTACTTCCGTAGCGATAACTTTACAACCGCCTCGCAGCGGGCAGTCTGTGGCATCATATCGATTGGCTGGATGTAGTCAACGTGGTAGACGCTGGTCAGCCGGCGGAGGTTGCGGGCTAGTGAAGCCATGCCGCAGGAAACGTAGGCGAACTTCCGCGGCTTCGTCTTGAGGATTGCCTTGATCAGGTTATCATCCAGGCCAGCCCGCGGCGGATCAACGACCAGGGCGTCAAAGGAAAGACCCTCATTTTGCCACTTCGGCAGGATCTCTTCCGCCTTGCCAACCTCGTAGTGGGCGTTGGTAATCCCGTTGAGGCGGGCATTTTCGTTGGCGTCGGCCACTGCCTCGGGGATGATCTCCATCCCCCGCACGTTCTTGACCCGAGCAGCCAGGGACAGGCCGATAGTGCCGATCCCGGCATAGGCATCGATCAGGGTGTCATCGGGGGCGAGCTCCAGGGCCTTGGCCGCCTCCTCGTACAGAACTTCAGTTTGGGCCGGGTTCAGCTGGAGGAAGGAGCGGGCAGAGAGCTTGAAGTCCAGGCCCATCAGGCTCTCGGTGATCGTTTCTGCCCCGGCCAGGTGAATTGTCTGGTCCCCCCAGACGAGCGGGGTGTCACCCGGGTTGACGTTCTGCATGACCGAGACTACCTCAGGAAGCAGTTCCTTGATGGCAGCGAGGAGCTGGTGCTTATGGATCAGCTTGGGGGTGTTGGTGATGATCGTCAGCTGCAGTTCACCGGTGGTCCAGGATTCCCGGACGACCAGGGTCTTGATGATTCCACTGTTGTGTTCCTCATCGTAGACGGGGATATTGAGTTCTTCGATCAGCTTGACCATCGTCCGAATGACGTGCATCGTCTGCGGCATTTGAACGGCACACTCCTGCATATCGACCAGGTTGTGGCTGTCGGGCTTGTACAATCCGGCGGCCACGTGCCCATCCACCATCCGCACCTGGAACTGGGCCTTATTGCGGTAGCCATACTGGGCCGGGGCGGCGATGGTCGGCCGAACGTCGTAGTTGTGGTAGCCATAGGGCTTGAACTTGCTCAGACTGTCGAGCACCACCTGCCGTTTAAACTTCAGCTGTTCTGGGTAGGCGAGGTTCTCAAGTTCGAAGCCCCCGGCCACGTCAGCGTACGGGTCGCGTGGAGTGACCCGGTGCTTGCTGGCCCGGCGCAGACGGTAGATCTTGGCCTCAAGGAAGCGGGGCATGATCCTAGTGACCTCGGCCACCACGATCTCTCCCGGCAGAGCCCCGGGGACGAAGCAGACCTTGTGTTTGAAGTAGCCGATCCCGTGGCCGTTAACGCCCAGCCGCCGGATCGTCAGGGGGAAGCGTTCCCCCACACTGACTGTAACATCTTGTTTAGCGTGTTTTTGTACCATTGTTATTGCTCCGATCTATCTTGGTGTTCCTTATTTTAGCATACTCACCGGGCCGTGCTGGTCACCTGCCCGTTCAATTAGCTTACTTTTATAACCAAAACGTTGAAAATGATTCAACTATTTAAAAGATTACTAATAATCAGTTTTTATCCTTACCAAAATATTGTAAAATAAAAATGTGAAATGTTGCATAAAATAATGAAGGAAGTGACACCTTTGAAGATTGCTGCAATTGCCGGATCAAACGCCAATCATTCCTACAACCGGATGCTGCTGGAATTTATTGCCAAGCAGTACCAGGATACCGATGAGGTTGATGTGATTGATATTCGTGATGTTCCGATGTTTAACGAAAACTACAAGGGGCGCGCACCCAAGGTTATCGCAGACCTCGACCAGCGAATTGGTTCTGCCGATGCCGTCATCATTGCCAGCCCCGAATACAACCACTCCATTACCTCGGCCCTGAAGAGTGTTATTGAGTGGCTCTCCTATGAAGTTCACCCGCTGGAGGACAAGCCCGTCATGATCGTCGGGGCTTCAACCCACGAGCAGGGTTCCTCCCGTTCCCAGGTTCAGCTGCGGGATATCTTGATCTCACCTGGGGTCAATGCCCAGGTATACCAAGGAAGCGAGTTCTTCATGAGTGACGTTGCCAACGTGATCGATGAGGACGGCGACATCACCGATGAGATGTCGATCAAGTTCCTTGATAAGTGTATCGACGACTTTAAGATCTACGCCTGGTCGATTAACCGGATGGTTGAAGAGCGGGCCGCTGAAGCTGCAAAGAAGGAGGCGGCAAAGGACTAATGAAGAAGATTCTTGCACTAGTTGGGACCAACGCCAACTTTTCTTACAATCGCCTGTTGCTTAAGTTAATGAAGAAGCACTTCAAGCAGATGGCCGACATCGAGATCTACGAGATCAGCAAGCTGCCCGCCTTCAGTGTCGATGTTCCTCTCGAGGAGCAGACCGAGGTTTGGAAGCTCAAGCAGAAGGTCAAGGCCGCTGATGGGGTGATCTTCTCCACCCCGGAATACGACCACGGGATTCCGGCGGCCCTGAAGAGTGCCGTGGAGTGGCTTTCCTACCACACAAAGGTGCTGAAGAAGAAGCCCGTTATGGTAGTGGGGGTTTCCTACGGCCGGCAAGCATCTGCCCGTTCTCAAGTTCAGATGCGGCAGATCCTGATCTCACCAGACTGTGATGCCAACCTGATGCCGGGTAACGAAGTCCTGATCGGTGGGGCCACCCACGTCTTCTCCAAGGATGGCCGCCTGATCAACGCCGAGATGCGGGACAACTTGGAAGAGTGCTTTACCCACTTTATTGAATACATTCAACTTTTTGAAAATGCGGACGAGGAGGAAGTCAAAATGCCAATCAAGCAGCCACGGATCAGCGAGGCTTACATCAAGTTCCCGACTGGTCGTTTATCGCTGAAGGAAGTTCAACAGATCTTCAGCACCATTCCATTTGAAATTGACCTGATTGATAGTACCGACCACTTTGCCTGGTACTCAGATAAGCCCAACCGGGAACACGTTCGTGACGTGGCTTCCCTGGGTGAACCCGTAACGGAGTGCCACCCGCCAAAGGCCGTTCCGGCAGTGATGGCCATCATCAACAGCTTCCGTGACGGCAAGCGTGACGTGGTTACCCGGCCACTCTGGATGAACGGTCACCGTTCCCTGATCCAATACTATGCTCTGCGGGACATCGATGGCCACTACCTGGGAACCATCGAATTCACCGGTAGCGTTGAGTACATCCTGAACCTCTTCGAAAAGGGCGCCTGGGATAAGGGCGGCACGGACGCCTCCACCGGGGCTTCCCAGCACGAAGACACTGCCGAAGCTAGCGACGATAACGAAGTAGCTGATGCTTCAACCGGCGCTTCAGAGTCCAGCGATGACAGTACGGAAACTACTACAGCAGCCAGCGAACCAGCAGGGACTGAAGAGACCGACGCGGACACTGGTGCTTCCGAATCCGGCAGCGTCGATGCCGACGACGAGGCTGCTGACGCCACCACTGGTGCTTCCGAAGAAGAATAGTCATCATGGATGATCAATTGATTGACCAAAAGCATACGCTGACCCACCATGCCTTGGGGACGCGGATTGTGCTGACGGTCTACGGTGACGCTGCCGCCGCCGTCCTCCAGCCCTCGATGGACCTGATTGATGGGTACGAGGACCGGCTGACGGTTAACCGCGACCAGTCGGAGCTGATGGACGTCAACCATGCAGCGGGGATCAAGCCGGTGGCGATCTCGCCGACCAGCTATGCCCTGGTTAAGCTGGCCGTGAAGTACAGTCGGCAGGACTTTGGCTTTAACGCCCTGATCGGCCCCCTGGTCAAGCTTTGGAAGATCGGGTTTAAGGGGGCCAACGTCCCAGCTGAAGCTGACCTCAAGGATCGGCTGAAGCTGACCGACCCCTGGCAGGTGAAGCTCGATGATCAGGCCCGCACGGTCTACCTTGAGCAGGCTGGGATGGAACTGGACCTTGGCGGGATCGCCAAGGGCTACATCGCTGACCGGATCAAGGATTTCTGGCGCCAACAGGGGGTTACCGCGGGGATCATCAACCTTGGTGGTAACCTGCTCTTCGTCGGTCCGTCACCCCGTCGCGATGATGGCCAGTGGGTGATTGGGGTGCAAGATCCCCAGCTTCACCGCGGTGAAAATATGGAGGTTGTTCGTCAGGCGGCCTGCTCTGCAGTGACGTCAGGAATCTACGAACGGTTCCTGATCAAGGACGGCCGCCGTTATCACCACCTGATCGACCCGCGGACGGGGTACCCGCTCGATACTGACCTGAGCAGCGTGACCGTCTTTACCGACCAGTCGGTGATGGGCGAGATCGAAGCCAAGCGGCTCTTCTTCAATGGTCAGCCGATCCCCGGATGGTTGGACCGGCCAGGCAACCACGGGGCCGTTTTCATCCACAACGATGAGTCGGTTGAAAACGTTGGAGTATAGGTTATTTTAAGAATGTAAAAAAAGGGCCGTGACATAAGCCCCGCTACATAGATAAAAAGCGAACAGCGCGGTACACAAATAGAGGTCCAGAGCCCGGCAAAGCCGAATTCTGGACCTCTATTTGTGCTCGCGGGGGTGTCGAAGTCGTAAACGACTTCTGTCACACTCCCTTTTTTAGTTGGAATCTTATTGCCAGTCGAGCGCCAGTCCTTGCTGTTGCAGGGCCGCACTCAATTTATCCCGCGTAGTATCGTGATTATCGAGCTTGGCACCGGCGATCTGCTTGGTGAAGGAATCGATCCGGCGGTTGGCGTCCCGCAGGTCATAGTACTGGGTGACCTCTTGATCGTAGTCCTTGAGGTCGTTGGCGGAGAAGTCGCGCTGGTAATCATTTTCCATTACCAGTGTGTCGAGAGGCAGGCGTGGCTTCAGCTGCGGGTCCTGGTCCGGAATGCCGACCTGCAGGCCCAGCAGGGGGAAGGTCATCTTCGGCAGGTCGAGGACCCGGATCAGTTCTATGGGGTCATTCTTGACGGAACCGAGGATCACCCCGCCCAGCCCCATACTCTCGGCAGCGACCAGGGTATTCTGGACGGCCAAGACGGTATCCTCGACGGCCTGCTAGAAGATGTCGGTAGTGTGCAGACGGCCATCGTCCTTGCCTGCGGCCTGGCGGATCTTCTGGTTGCGGTAGAGGTCGACCAGGAAGATCAGCAGTTCACCGTTTTGACCGATGTAGGGCTGCTTGCCCAGCTGGCGAACTGCGGCTCGCTTTTTCTCATCGGTAATGTGCAGGATACTGAATTGCTGCATGAACATACTGGAGGAGGTGTGGCGAGCGGCCTCGTACAGGGTGGTCAGTTGCTCCTTGCTGAGTGCTTGCGGCGTAAAGGCCCGGATAGAGCGGTGGTTAAGCTGATGATCAATTGTTGAATTATGAATCATAATAGGTTCTCCTTACTTTTTGTTAGTGACATTATAACATAAATCAATTGCAGTTGGCAGTTGCCAAAAGGGACCAGATGTAATATGATAATGGCAATAAGAAACACGGATGCATTTCAAGTAGACCACACAGAGAAGCCGCGGGTGGTGTGAGCGGCCGGTCGAAACTCCGGTGCAGAAAATGACGTGGGCGGGTAATGCCGCACGGCCGATGACCGTTATCCATCACGAGGGTGGTAGAAATACCAAACTTGGGTGGTACCGCGGAACTAAGAGCCATTTCGTCCCAAAATTTAGGACGGAGTGGCTCTTTTTATTGGAGGTAATGACATGTTAGATATTAAGAAGATTCGCAAAGACCCAGAATTCTTCAAGCAAAAGCTGGCAACCCGTGGTGTCAAGGCCGAAGAGATCGATGAAGTATTGGCCCTGGACCAAAGGCGGCGTGATCTTTTGCAACAGACTGAAACCATGAAGGCTCAGCGCAACGCTGCTTCCAAGAAGATCGGTGAGGCCAAGCGGAACGGCGAATCCGCCGACGAAGCTATCAAGCAAACCCGGGAGCTCGGTGACAAGATCAAGGAACTGGACCAAGAAGTCGAAGCAAACGACAAGGAACTCCATGATAAGATGGCCCACCTGCCAAACATTCCGCACGATGGGGTACCAGTCAGCCTGACCGAAGATGGCGCTGTGGAACTGCGGAAGGTCGGCAAGATCCGTGACTTTGATTTCGAGCCCAAGCACCACTGGGACGTTGGTGAAAACCTGGGAATTTTGGACTTTGACCGGGCACGCAAGGTTTCTGGTGCGCGGTTCGTTTACTACCTCGGTCTGGGTGCCCAGCTGGAACGGGCCGTCTACAACTTCATGCTGGATGAACACATGAAGGATGGCTACACCGAAGTACTGCCGCCTTACATCGTAAACGCTGATTCCATGTACGGAACTGGTCAGTTCCCGAAGTTCAAGGAAGGGGTTTACCAGGTTAACGGCGAAGACATGACGTTGATTCCAACCGCCGAAGTGCCATTGACCAACTACTACCGGGGCGAAGTCATTCCGGAAAAGGAACTGCCAGTCTACGTTACCGCCCTCACCCCATGCTTCCGTTCTGAAGCCGGGGCCGCTGGTCGGGACACTCGTGGCCTGATCCGGATGCACCAGTTCAACAAGGTCGAAATGGTTAAGTACACCAAGCCAGAGGACTCTTGGGATGAATTGGAGAAGATGACGGGCAACGCCGAGAACATCTTGAAGAAGCTCGGGATTCCATACCACGTCATCACCCTGACGACCAGTGACATGAGCTTCACTGCTTCTGAAACCCACGATATTGAGCTCTGGATGCCTGCCCAGAACAAGTACCGGGAGGTATCATCCTGCTCCAACTGCCTGGACTTTCAAGCACGGCGGATGCACACCCAATACCGGGATGAAGACGGCAAGCTGCATTACGTTCACACCCTGAACGGTTCTGGCCTGGCGGTTGGTCGGACGGTTGCCGCTATTTTGGAAAACTACCAAAACGAAGATGGCTCTGTCACGATTCCAGAAGTGCTGGTTCCATACATGCACGGGGTAACCAAGATTACCAAAGAAAACGCGGTCCCATTCCGTAACAAGCTGAATAAGTAAATTACTAAAAGAGGCCGGAGAATAAAGTTTCTCCGGTCTCTTTTTTAATGTTCCCGTGTCTTTTCTGCGAGGTGCACCAGGTTGGTGACGAAATTGTGGGTCTTGGCCTCGTAGTGGTACTTGCGCCCCAGCTTAACAAAGTAACCATTGATGTAGTCGACTTCGACTGGTCGATTGTGACTCATGTCCTGGTACATTGATGGGTAGTGGTGGGGGTTTCCAACCTTGGAAACGTAATTAACGCTTTCCAGCTCTTCTGCCCGGCTATTGACAAGTTGGACACCGGCCCGCTCACAGACGTCATATGCCTCATCGATTAGTTGCCGAGATAACTCGTCCGCCTTTTCGAACGAAGCATATTCACCCATTGTGATTTCAAACATGGTGCAAAGGGTATTGACAACGGAGTTAAAGACTACCTTGGCCATCAATGTCCCCATGAAGTTATCTTTCAGGGATGGGTTGAAATTGGCCTTTTTCAGCTCCGCCATCAACTGCTTGGTCTTTTCGTCCGGCTTTTCCATATAATTTGCCCAGTTGGTCGTGCCCATTCCTGGCTGACCAACGAACTCTACCTCGCCCGGTCCTGTCAGGATCGTTGCTACGAGGGCGGTCCCGGCAACTAATTTTTCCTTAGGGAAGTACTGGAGAAGCTTCTCCACGTGGCCCATCCCGTTCATCGCCGTCAGGGCGTATTGATCCTTGAAGAAGTGCTTGCACCGCTGCAGCATTTCATCTAACTGCATCTGCTTTAATTCAAAGAAGACGAAATCCGCGTCCGTCGCCGTGTATTCTTCGGGCGTGTAAACGTTGACCGGTACCAGGTGCTTATTTTGGTGTTCCCGGGTAACGTAAACGCCACCCTGTTTCTTCATCTGCTCATAATGCGGTTGCCAGCCTTCCACAAAGTCGACTTCGTTCCCAGCTTCTTGCAACAATACCCCAAAACGAAGGCCCATGGCGCCTGCTCCTACTACTGTAAATTTCATAATCCTTACTTCCTTTCTATCTTTACACCAAAGTGCTGAAAATAAAAACGCCCTCAGATTGATCGCTCAACCTAAGGACGCAGCTGCGTGGTACCACCCTAATTCGCTAATAGCTCACACTACTAGCCTTAAAATGTTCAGTCTTATTAACTAAACACCGTAGCGATAATGGGCTACTCCCACTGCAGACTACTTAATTTCATCTCAGCACTCAGAGTGATTTTCATTAATGGGAAGGTATCCTTTTCCATCAGCCAAGGACTCGCTGCAACCACACCATTAACTACTCGTCTCGTCAACGTGTTTTAATTTATTTTTAATTGAGCTTTAATTTAACGTAACGAGCGGTGATTGTCAATACATTTTTATTTTTCTTTATTTAGCAACTTCCTGGCTTTGAATTGTTAATTTACTATCGCTATTTACTTAATATTAAAAATTAGGATGCTTTATTATCGATGATAAAAATGAGAAGATCTTAGGCGTGATTAGTCTTCCGAGTCACTTTGAAGAGTGGCCTGAAGAATTAGTTGAAAGATAGACAACATGATTGGTTGTTTGTAATTTGAACAAAACATGGTACGGTGTTGTCACTCCTAAAAATGAGAATTTTCTTATAAAAAGGGTGGACCTAAGCGTTGGTGGTTAATTTAATTAAGCTAGATAATGGTTGTTCTTTTTTATTTCATTAATTTAAGCGCTGCCAGCTTGGATAAACACATAGTTGACTTAAAAGTATTCAATTATTTTTATCGAGATGATAAAGTATTAGCAACGTTAAAATTTGATTAAAAAGGAGTCGGTTACGATGCGGAGAATAAGTTGGAAAAAGATATTTGCCTGCTGGCTTGCGGTTTGCGCAGTTGCAGTTGGGTGGCTGCTGGTCGAACCTCAGCCTGTCTCCGCTGCTGAGCCGACGTACACGATTGCGACGAACAACACCTTCGAGCCGTTTGAAATTCAAGACAGCAAGGGCGGTTATTCCGGCAAGAACCCGGGGATTGAAATCGAAATGCTTCGGGAAATTGCCAAACACGAGCACTTCAAGTACCGGCTCAAACCGATGAGCTTCAACGGTGACCTCCAAGCCCTGGAAGGCGGTCAGGTGGACGCCGTGATGGCCGGGATGAGTGTCACTGATGAGCGGAAGCAGAAGTTTGACTTCTCCGTTCCGTACTACACGGATGGGGTCGAGATGGCGGTAGCCAAGGATAGCAATATCAAATCCCTGAAGCAGTTGAAAGGCAAAACCGTTTCTGCTAAGTCCGGAACCAGTTCCGCCCTTTTCCTGAAGAATAACCAGCAGAAGTACGGCTATAAGATCAAGTACTTCGATTCCTCCAACACGATGTGGAACGACGTCAAGATCGGCAATACCGCCGCGACCTTCGATGATGGTCCGGTCCTCGAATACGGGATTAAGACCGGCGTACCACTGAAGATTGTGACGAAGAAGCCAATCGATGCCCAGCCGGTGGCCATCGGTTTCCAGAAGGGCAAGAATCTGGCAATGCAAAAGAAGGTCAATGCCGGGATCAGATGGATGAAGAAGACCGGCCGGATGCAGAAGATCATCGACAAGTACACCAAAGGCAACAAGACCGCCAAGAGTGCTACCGCTGACCGGACAATTCTCGGCCTGCTGCGGGCCAACCGGGAAGCCTTGTTGCGGGGCCTCTGGATGACCGTTGAACTGACGGTTGTCGGGATCGTCTGTGCCATGATCTTCGGCCTGGTTCTCGGGGTTCTTGGGATTATGCAGAACAAGTTTGCCCAAGCAGTATCCAGCGTGATCATCTACATCTTCCGGGGCCTGCCAATGATCGTTTTAGCCTTTTTCATCTACATGGGAGTGCCAAATGTTATTGGCCACAAGGTGCCACTCTTCGTCGCCGGGGTCATCACCCTGATGCTGGACGAAGGGGCCTACATCGGGGCGATCGTCAAGGGTGGTTTTGAAGCCGTCGATCCGGGCCAGTGGGAAGCAGCCCGGAGTCTGGGGCTGCCTTACCACAAGACCCTGACTAAGGTTATCGCACCGCAAGGACTGAAGATCATGGTGCCATCACTGGTCAACCAGTTCATCATGACTCTAAAGGATACCTCGATTCTATCCGCAATTGGGGTCATGGAACTGACCGAAACCGGGACCGTCATCATTTCGCAGAACATGGAAGGGTTCAAGATGTGGCTGATCATCGGGACCATCTACATCATCATCATCACCCTGTTGACTTGGTTATCAAACTACATTCAGAAGAGGATGGCTTAATATGGATAAACGATACAAAGTACAAGTTAAAGACCTGCATAAGAGCTACGGCAGCAACGAAGTTCTCCAGGGGATCGACTTGAATGTGGCCCCGAGCGAGGTGGTCTGCATGATCGGCCCGTCCGGTTCCGGAAAGAGTACCTTCTTGCGCTGCCTTAACCGGCTGGAGGTGCCAAACGGCGGGCACGTCTACGTCGACGGCTACGACATCGCCGACCCGAAGGTTAACATTAATAAAGTCCGGGAAAACATCGGGATGGTGTTCCAACACTTCAACCTTTTCCCGAACATGTCCGTGTTGGATAACATCACCCTGGCCCCAGTTCAGCTGGGCAAGGCCACTAAGGAAGCGGCCGAAGAGGAGGCCCTGCGTTATCTCGACCTGGTTGGGCTGAGGGAAAAGGCCAATGTTAACCCGCAGACGCTTTCCGGGGGGCAGAAACAACGGGTAGCGATTGCCCGGGCCCTGGCGATGAAGCCGGACGTGATGCTCTTCGATGAACCGACAAGTGCCCTTGACCCTGAGATGGTCGGTGATGTCTTAGAGGTTATGAAACAGCTGGCTAAGCAGGGAATGACCATGATTGTGGTCACCCACGAGATGGGCTTTGCCAAGCAGGTAGCCGACCGAGTGATTTTCTTCCATGATGGCAAAATCAGGGAACAGGGAACGCCGGAGGAAATCTTCGACCATCCACAGCACCCGGACACCAGGAACTTCCTGGACAAGGTGCTGAATGTCTAAATGCTGTTCACCCTGTATTCACGGGGTAACCGAATTATTTTTGCTATTTTGATCTTATCGTTTGACATTTATGCTGAAATCAGTATAATGGTCAGTAACTTCAAAGGCTGGGATCCAGAGAACCCGTCAGCTGCTGAAAGGCGGGTCCAGCCACATGGCATGATCGATGAAATAGGGTGGTTCCTCTATCGACTCAGAGGTAGTTCCCGGCTGGGGGCTATGAAGATGGGTGGAACCGCGTTGCAAAAACGTCCCTGGTACAAAGGTGTACCAGGGGCGTTTTTCGTGTCATGCTTAATTTTATGTATCCAAGGAGGGAATTTTATGGACGAACAACAGCAACAGAAACTGAAGCGCTCACTGAAGAGTCGCCACGTCACCATGATTGCCATCGGTGGGGCGATTGGGACCGGACTATTCCTCGGTTCCGGGTCTGCGATTCACAAGGCCGGCCCATCGATTATTCTCTCATACTTAATAGTAGGGATCTTCTGCTTCTTCATGATGCGGGCCCTCGGTGAACTGATTTTGGCCGACATCAGCAAGCACTCCTTCATCGATTCCGTGAAGGAGTACTTGGGTGACCGGATGGAGTTTGTGGCCGGGTGGATGTACTGGGCCTGCTGGCTGACTCTGGCAATGGCGGACCTGACGGCGACGGGAATCTACCTTCGTTACTGGTTCCCAAGCCTGCCGCAGTGGGTGGGACCGCTGGTCATCGTGGTCCTGCTGATGCTGGTCAACATGGTCAACGTCGGTTTATTTGGTGAACTGGAAAGCTGGTTCTCAATGATCAAGGTGATCGCCATCTTAGCCCTGATTGCGGTTGGGGTGATCATGCTTGTCCTCCACAGTTCCGTCTCCGGCCGGCCGGTCACCCTGACCAACCTGGTCAGTCACGGCGGCTTCTTTCCCACCGGTCCAATGGGCTTTTTGATGTCCTTCCAAATGGTTGTCTTTGCCTTCGTCGGCATTGAGATGGTCGGGTTGACCGCTGGGGAGACCAAGGACCCGCAGAAGGATATCCCCAAGGCGATTAACACCCTGCCAGTGCGGATCGGCCTCTTCTACATCGGGTCGATGATTGCTATGATGGCGATCTACCCATGGTATCAGATCAAGACCAGCTCCAGTCCCTTCGTGCAGGTCTTTGCGGCCATCAGGGTTCCCGGGGCAGCGGGGATCTTGAACTTCGTGGTTCTGACGGCGGCCATGTCAGCTACCAACAGCGCCATCTTCAGTACCAGCCGGTCCCTGTACTCACTGGCCCGGGGTGGCAATGCCCCGCAACGGTTCGGTGAACTGAGTGCCAAGGCTGTGCCAAACAACGCCCTGACCTTCTCATCACTGATCCTCTTTATCACGGTAATCCTCAACTACATCATGCCGGCGAGCGTGTTCGACATGATCGCCAGCATTTCGACGATCACCTTCATCTTTACCTGGCTGATCATCCTCTGGGCGCACATCAAGTACCGCCAGCAACACCCGACCGGGGTCTCCTACTTCAAGATGCCCGGCTTCCCCCTGACCAGTTGGCTGACAATCATCTTCTTCGGTGCCGTGCTGGTGATTCTGCTGTTTATCGACAGCACCCGCCTGCCGCTGATTATCACGGTTGCCATTTTTGCCCTGCTGGCCGTTAGTTACGGTTTCTTACCGAAAAATAAAGATTAAATTTTGACCAAATATGGTGTTCAAATTACCCAAAAAGAGTTCGAAAATTGTGTGACAAACGGTAAAAAAGACCCTAAATGTCTAGTTTGTGAAACCGTGACCAATTGCGTAGTGGCGCGGCTTAATTGAACTTTTGAGAGCGATCTACTATACTAAGGGTGTGGAAAGAGATCGGCCCTTTGATACGAACATCTTCTCATAATAAACTACTTTGAAGCTAGTTAATTAAAATGACTTTACATGATAATTAACAACACCCCACTCCAGACGAAACACATTAGTTTCCTTGAAAAGTATGTTAGCTAAAAATTAGTGGCCATATCTACAACCTAAATGATAATAAGCTATAAGGGTTCTTCACAAAAGGCGAAAGAACTGCAGATAGAGACACAATAACGGATCTTGATACAATTAACAGTGACCGATCCTTTCCATGCGGAAGCGCGGAGACATTAAATTGTCTCCGTTTTTTGGTTTTAAAACAAGAAGGTGGCGACGGGCGATTGCCGCCCAATCGCCACTCTTTAATTTCCCGGGAAATCTTATTCCGGATCAGCTAATGATTTACCGCTGGTGGTATGCTTGAAACCATCAAAGGCTTGTTCAATTGTCCGGTATTCCGCGTCGGTCAAGGTGATATCCAGGGCATGGGCGTTGGCCTTGACCTGTTCAGCGCGCTTGGCTCCCGGAATAACTACGGAAATCAGCGGGTTTTGCATGTACCATGCCAGAACGACCTGGGCAACGGTTGCCTGGTGGGTCTTGGCAATTGGCCGGACAACATCCACCGCTTTAAGGACCTTGCTGAAGCGCGGCTCAGTGAAGTCGGCAATCTGGCTGCGGATATCGTCAGCTGGGAAGTCGATCTTGTGGTCATACTTGCCCGTCAGCAGGCCAGAAGCCAATGGGAAGTAAGGAACAAAGCTGATCTGGTGATCATGCAGGTAGTCCAGCATGCCTTCAGTCAGGTGATCCTGGTGGAGGAGACTGAACTCATCCTCCACGACATCGACGTAGCCATCCACGTTGGCCTCCTTGATTTGGTCCAGGCTAAAGTTCGAGATCCCGATTGCCCGGATTTTACCGGCTTCCTTCAGTTTCTGGAGGGCGCCGACTGCTTCAACCTTCGGGGTATCGTGGTCGGGGAAGTGAATGTAGAAAATATCAATGTAGTCGGTTCCCAGGCGCTTCAGACTCTTGTTGACCTGGTCCGTCAGGAATTCTGGCCGGTTGTCGATAACTTGTTTGCCGCTGGAGAAGTCCTGCGCCCCCTTAGTCGCCAGGATAATCTTGTCGCGATCATACTCCTTCATTACTTCGCCGACCAGTTCTTCGGAGTGGCCCAATCCATAAACGTAGGCTGTATCAAGCAGGTTGATTCCATTATCCAGGGCCACCCGGACAAGTGCTCGGCCGTCATCGTCCTTGAGGTTGGGGAAGAGGTTATAACCACCCACGGCGTTGGTTCCAAGACCAAGTGGGGTTGCTAGAACATCGGAGTGGCCAATTTTAACAAAACTTGATTTTTTCATATCGTCGTGTCCTCCTTATTTTGATAAAGCGCTTTCTGACGTTGGTTATATTATATCTTTTTTTATGCAATAAATGAACGAAATTTCTATTTCTAAATGTAATATTGATCATTTCTTAAAAAACAAGTATAATTATGGTTCCTTGGCAGGGGTGGAGAAATAGTTACTGAAAAGCACACTGTTTCTCTATTCTTTTGTTACTATTTGTTAGCGCTTCCAAGAAATTAAAAATCTTTGTGAAATAAATTTTTTACTGGCTTTGACTGGTGAATATATAGAGAGTAAAACGTTACAGCGCTTTACTAAACGTTGTAAACGTCATCATTTCACAAAGAACGTAATAATTTGTGCTTTACAGGGACGAAAATTTAAGATATTCTAAAAATGTCTTAAGTTAGCTCACTGAACAAAGCAATTATTCTTTTCGATTTGAACAGTCGGGCTAGCAAACGCATGTATTTTATATTAAGGGGTGTAAATATGTATCTCGCAATCAATATTATCGGTCTGATTGTCTTTCTGGCTATTGGTTGGCTGTTCTCAAAGAACCGCAAGGCCATTAACTGGAAGACAGTTGGGATCATGATTGTCATTAACCTTATCCTGGCGTGGTTCCTGACGGGGTCTGCCGCAGGTCGTGCCGGTGTTAAGGCTGCAGCCGACGGTTTCGTTTGGATCGTTGACGTATCTGCAAAGGGTACGGTCTTCGCATTAGGTAACTGGTACAATCCAAAGCATTTGAACTTCATCTGTTCTGCATTGATGCCAATCCTGATGATTGTTCCACTGTTCGACATCTTGACCTACATTGGGTTCCTACCATGGATCATCAAGTGGATCGGACGTGGACTCTCATACATCACTGGTCAGCCTAAGTTCGAATCTTTCTTCGCTGTTGAAATGATGTTCTTAGGTAACACTGAAGTGCTGGCCGTTTCTGGTATGCAGATTCGGAAGATGAGCAAGGAACGTAACCTGACCTTGGCCATGATGTCGATGTCATGTGTTACGGCTTCAATTCTTGGATCCTATATTCTGATGATGCCTGGTCAGTACATCCTGACCGCTGTTCCAATCAACATCATGAACGCATTGATTGCGACGAGTATGTTGAACCCTGTTCAGGTTGCCCCTGAAGATGATACGATCGAAAAGGTTGGTAACACTGATAACGGTAAGAAGGAACCATTCTTCAGCTTCTTGGGTGACTCTATCCTGGGCGCTGGTAAGCTGATTCTGATCATTATCGCTAACGTTGTTGCCTTCGTTGCATTGGCTGCCCTGATCGACAAGATCTTGGGTCTGTTCTGGAAGCCACTGTCACTGGAAAGTATCCTTGGTGTCTGCATGTTCCCATTCTCCTGGCTGCTCGGTCTGCCAGTTCACCAAGCATGGGACTTGGCACAAGACATGGGTATGAAGTTAGTTACTAACGAATTCGTTGTTATGGGTAAGGTTACTGGTTCCATCAACCACTACCCAGAACACTTGAAGGCTGTTCTGACGGTCTTCGTTACCTCCTTCGCCAACTTCGGTACTTTAGGTATGATTATCGGTGCCTTCAAGGGCTTGGCTAACAAGGAAGATAACGACTACATCGCTTCCAACATTGGTTACTTGCTGCTGTCTGGTATTTTGGTATCACTCTTGTCAGCTGCCTTTGTCGGCCTGTTCGTTTGGTAAAACTAAAAAGCAGCTTGTGAGGGCTGCTTTTTTTAGCCCAAGATCCGTAAACGCTTGCATTTCTCAAGGAGGAATAAAATATGACTACTAAGATTATTATGGACACTGACCCAGGAATTGATGACGCTGCTGCATTGACAATGGCAATCAATGACCCATCGATTGACTTGAAGCTGGTAACGGCGGTTGCCGGAAACGTCACGGTTGATAAGACTACGGCCAATGCCTTAAAGATTATTCACTTCTTTGATAAGGATATTCCAGTGGCCGCCGGGGCCGAACAGCCGCTGATCAAGCCGTTCGAGGACGCTGCCCGGATCCATGGCGAATCTGGGATGCCCGGCTATGACTTCGGCGACGATTACGGTCAGCCAATTAAGAAGACGGCGGTTGAGGCCCTGCATGATGCCATCATGGCCGAAGACGAGGTTATCCTGGTACCAACCGGTTCCTACACCAACATCGCCCTTCTGTTCAGCGAATATCCTGAAGTGAAGAGCCACATTAAGAAGATCGTAGCAATGGGTGGCTCCATGTCCGGCGGTAACATGACCAGTGCCGCAGAATTCAACGTCTTCACCGACCCGGATGCTGCCCGGATCATGTACAACGCTGGTATTCCGATCGTCATGGTGGGCCTGGATGTTACCCTGAAGGCCCTTTTGACCAAGGACACGATTGAGAAGCTTGGCCAAATGAACAAGACCGGTGAAATGCTCCACGCCCTGATTACCCACTACAACGACGGGACTGATGAGGGTCGCCCAATGCACGACGTTAACACTATCTTCTACCTGATCCACCCAGAAGCATTTACGACCAAGAAGATGTGGGTTGATGTTCAGACTGAAGGCCCAGCCATTGGGGCAACGGTTGGTGACATTCGTGGTGCCTACCATGATGGCAAGACCAACGCGGAGGTTTGCCTGGACATTGATGCTGAATACTTCAACAAGTGGTTCTTAGAAGAAGTCAGCAAGATGAAGTAAGACTAAATAGCCTCAGATTAGTACGAAGTGAGCGTGCCAGAAGCCATTATCGGCTTTTGACACGCTTTTTCTGTTGACGATATTTTCATTTATTTCCCGGGAAATATTGGCTCGGCTGGTGAGGGCTGGCGGTTGAAAGTAGGGCACTTTTACGGTACAGTAGTAGGGTAACGTGAAACAATTTGCTGTTTCACGAAAGGAGAAGCTAATGAATCCAGAACAATTTCAACAGGCGTTAGCGGATCACGGAATCACGCTGACCGCCAAGCAATTAGAACAATTTGCAATTTACTATCGGATGCTGGTCGATAGCAATAAGCACGTTAACCTGACCCGGATTACTGAAGAAAACGAGGTCTACCTGAAGCACTTTTACGACTCCATCACGGGGGCCTTGGCCGAGCCGCGTTTGCAGACCGCCAGCCTGACCCTGTGTGATATTGGCGCTGGGGCCGGTTTTCCATCGCTGCCGTTGAAAATCGCCTTTCCGCAGCTTAAGGTCACGATCGTTGACTCGCTTAATAAGCGGATCGCCTTTCTTGAGGAACTGGTCGCCAAGCTGGGATTGACTGATGTGGAGCTGGTTCACGATCGGGCGGAAACGTTCAGTGCCAAGAAAAGTGCCCACCGGGAGCGGTTTGACGCGGTAACAGCCCGTGCGGTAGCCCGGCTGTCTGTTCTGAGCGAGCTATGCCTGCCCGCTGCTCAAGTCGGCGGTGAGTTTATCGCCTATAAGGCCCTGGCGGCACCAGAGGAACTGCAGGATGCCGCTAAGGCCATTGCCAAGCTTGGCGGCCAGGTTCGGCAGACGGTCAAGCTGACTCTTCCGGGGACGGATGACGAACGTAACATCATTCTGATTGATAAGGTGGCGCCAACGCCAACAAAATACCCACGGCGACCGGGATTGCCGAATAAGAAACCAATTCAATAGTGTCAGGGGGAGAGAGTATGGCATTTTCACTATTCAATTTTGGCAAAAGTGATACAAATAATAAGAATAAAGTTGTCGACATTAAATTGGACCAGATCATTCCCAACCGTTATCAGCCACGAAAGGTCTTTAACCAGGATGAGATCCGTGAACTAGCCCACACGATTGATGAACACGGCCTGCTTCAGCCAATTGTCCTTCGGGAATACGAACCGGCAAAGTACGAGATCATTGCTGGTGAGCGGCGCTACCGGGCAATGAAGATGCTGGGCTGGGAGACTACTCCGGCGATCCTCAGGAAGATGACGGATGAGGAGTCCGCTTCCCTGGCACTGATCGAGAACCTCCAACGGGCCCAACTGAGTTCCGTGGAGGAAGCACAGGCCTATCGCCAACTGATGGACCTTAACCATCTGACCCAGGCGGCCCTCGCCAAGGGAATGGGGAAGAGCCAGTCCTTTGTGGCCAATAAACTTCGGTTGCTCAAGCTGATCACGCCTGTCCAGACGGCCATCCTTGATCACCGGATCTCTGAGCGTCATGGCCGGGCCTTGCTGGATCTGGATGAAAAACAGCAGCGGACCATGCTGATGCGGATTGTCAACGAGCGCTTAACGGTGCGGCAGACGGAAGACGAGGTTGCCAAAGTTCTGGGACGGCCACTGCCATCAGAAGTTGCTAAGCAAAAGAAGCTGGCCAAGGAGCAGACAACTCAGTCGGCCGGGCTGGCTGATGAAACGGCCAAGAAGAAGCCCGCTAAGAAGACCAAAAGAAAAGCTGCCAAGAAGAAGGCCCAGTCGAGCGCCAAGGCTACGGACGGGCGCCTGGCCTTGAACACGATCAAGAAGTCAATCAAGATGGCCACCGAAAACGGCTTTAAGGTTACAACTCACGAAAAAGAAACGGGCAAGGCCTACCAGCTGACCATCGAGATTCCAAAAGAGCAGTAAGGGGGCAATATGATGGGCGTAGTAATTGCGTTGGCAAACCAAAAGGGCGGGGTTGGCAAGACCACGACCAGTGTGAATCTGGGGGCCTGCCTGGCCGACCTTGGGAAAAAGGTATTGCTGATTGATCTTGATCCCCAGGGCAACGCCACCAGCGGTCTGGGGATCGAAAAGCGGCAGATTGAGAAGAGTGTCTACGACGTGCTGATCGATGAGGACACGATGCTCAAGGACGTCATCAAGCCCTCCAGCCACCCGGGATTAGACATTGCCCCGACGACGATTGCCCTCTCAGGGGCGGAGGTGGAACTGACCAACCTGATGGCCCGGGAGACCCGGCTGAAGGACTCCTTCGGGACGGTTTGGGACGAATACGACTTCATCCTGATCGACTGTCCGCCATCGTTGGGCCTGCTGACGATTAACGCCTTCACGGCCGCTGACTCGGTCCTCATTCCGGTTCAGAGTGAGTACTATGCACTGGAGGGACTGAGCCAGTTGCAGAACACGATCAGCTTAGTCAAGCGCCACTTCAATCCGCAGATGAAGGTCGAGGGTGTCCTGCTGACAATGTATGATAAGCGGACCAACCTCAGCCAGCAGGTCAATGCGGAGGTGCGCAAGGCCTTTGGCGACCGTGTTTACAAAACAGTGATCCCACGAAACGTTCGTTTATCGGAGGCCCCAAGTCATGGATTGGCAATTGTCGACTATGACAAACGGTCGACGGGGGCCCATGTATATGAACAACTAGCAAAGGAAGTGTTGGCAAAACATGGCAAAGCGTAAAACAGGCGCCCTAGGTCGCGGGATCGCGGCCCTCTTTGAAGAAAATACCATCGCACCTCAAGATGAGGGGGAGCAGGTCCAGGACATTAAGCTGACGGCTATCCGGGCGAACCCTTACCAGCCGCGGCGGACCTTTGACCAGGCAGCGTTGAAGGAGTTGGCGGCTTCGATTGAGAAGTCGGGGGTTTTTCAGCCGATTATTCTGCGCCAGCCTGACCCGCAGCTGGAGCGCTACGAACTGGTAGCTGGTGAACGGCGCTTCCGGGCATCCAAGCTTGCCAAGCAGTCGACGATTCCAGCGATCGTGCGGACAATGAGCGATGAGCAGATGATGGAGATCGCTGTCTTGGAAAACCTGCAGCGGGAGGACCTGATGCCCCTGGAAGAGGCCCAGGCCTACCAGACGCTGATGGAGAAGCTGTCACTGACCCAGGCCCAGGTTGCTGCCAAGCTTGGCAAGAGCCGGCCGTACATCGCTAACTACCTGCGCCTGCTGGGGCTGCCTGCACCGATCAAGGAAGCCTTAAACGCCGGCAAGCTGTCGATGGGCCAGGCCCGCACTATCTTGGGCTTGAAGAACAAGCGCCAGTTGACCCAGCTGGCTAACCGGGCGGTGAAACAGAATCTGACGGTCCGGCAGCTGGAGAAGATCGTTGCGCAGATGAACGGAACCGTTAAGGAAAAGGACCAGCACAAGCGGCAACGCAAGCCGGTCTACATTCGGGAAGCCGAGGACCAGCTCCAGAGCAAGTTCGGCACTAAGGTAGCGGTTTCCCAAAGCCGGAAACGGGGAAGCGGCAAGATCGAGATTCCGTACAGCTCAAACGATGATCTGACCAGGATTTTAGAACTGCTTGATATTTCACTCGATTAGGAGGGATGACAATGGCAAGTTATGATAAGGGCGATATCGTGATGATGAAGAAGGCCCACCCGTGCGGCAGCAACCGCTGGGTGATCACCCGGGTTGGGGCCGACATCAAGATTCAATGCCAGGGTTGTGGCCACGTTGTGATGATGACCCGGCAGAAGTTCGACAAGGGCCTCAAGAAGGTCATTGAAAAAGCCCATCCGGCGGAATAAATCCGAATAAAGTGGTCACAAATCAAGCAAGATAGCTTAAAATAAAAAAGATTAACGAAAAAGGAAAGTGAATTATTCATGTCATTAACTGCAGGAATTGTCGGCTTGCCAAACGTTGGTAAGTCAACGCTGTTTAACGCAATTACCAAGGCGGGGGCCGAGATGGCCAACTACCCATTTGCCACGATCGATCCAAACGTGGGGATGGTGGAAGTTCCCGATAAGCGTCTTGACCGGATCCAGGAACTGATCCCCGCTAAGAAGATCGTTCCAACGACCTTTGAGTTCACCGACATCGCCGGGATCGTCAAGGGGGCCAGCAAGGGTGAAGGGCTTGGTAACAAGTTCTTGGAAAACATTCGGCAGACCGACGCCATCGTGCACGTTGTCCGGGCCTTTGATGATGACGATATTACGACCGTTTCCGGGAAGGTGGACCCGATCGAGGATATCGACACGATTAACCTGGAATTGGTGATGGCCGATCTCGACGCCGTCAACAAGCGCCTGGGCAAGGTTCAACGGGCTGCTAAGGGCCGGGACAAGGACGCCCTGGCAGAACTGGCCGTTTTGAACAAGATCAAGCCGGTATTGGAAGACGGCAAGAGCGTTCGGTCCATTGACTTCTCCGATGACGAGAAGAAGATCGTCAAGGGCCTCTTCCTGCTGACCAGCAAGCCGGTGCTCTATGTTGCCAACATCTCTGAAGATGACATGGCAGATCCTGACAACAGCAAGTACATGGCTGCTATTAAGGAACACGTCAAGGGTGACGGTGAGGTCATCGGTGTCGCTGCGGCGGCCGAAGAACAGATCGCCGAGATGGACGATGCTGACAAGGCCGACTTCCTGGAAATGGAAGGGGTCACGGAACCCGGACTGAACCGCTTGATTCGGGCGGCTTACAAGCTGCTGGGTCTGGAAACCTTCTTCACCGCTGGTGGTCCGGAAACCCGTGCCTGGACCTTCAAGAAGGGGACCAAGGCACCCCAGGCTGCCGGGATTATTCACTCCGACTTTGAACGGGGCTTTATCCGGGCCGAAGTAATGAGCTTTGACGACCTTGATAAACTTGGTTCTGCAGCGGCAGTCAAGGAAGCCGGGAAGCTGCGGCTTGAAGGTAAGGACTACGTAATGCAAGATGGCGACATTGTTGAATTCCGCTTCAACGTCTAATGCACCACAGAGAGGAGTTTATTCGTGAGCGAAGAACAAGAACATAATCAAGCGCGGAATGCAGCGGCGGGTCAACGGCAAAAAGAGCATGCCAAGGCCCAGCGGCAAGCACAGGGGAACGCGTTTGAACAGTATCATTTGACCCGTAAAAACGAAGAATTTATGTACCAGCTGAACAAGCAGCTGGACCGGCAGGGTGTGGAAAGCGACAAGAAGCCGGAAATGCTGCAGGAGACGGCCCAACAGCTGGCAGCCGGCCAAAAGAAGGGGAAGACGGCCAAGGTCCTCTTCGGTACGCCGACTGAGTATGCCAAGGAACTGAAGAACCCAAAGAAGACGCCCGAGCACATGACAAAGCGGTCGATCTGGCTCTTGGCCATTGATAATGCCCTGATCTTCTTGAGTATCTTTACCTTCATGTTCGGTCTGATGTTCTGGCTGTCACCATTGGCCATGCACAGTAAGCGGGCCGGAAGCAGTGGGATCACGGCTATCCTGCTGGTTGCCATCCTCGGTGGGGTGCTGTTTGGCTACGTGGCCATGCAGCTGCAACCGACGAAGAACAAGGACGGCAAGTGGGTTCAGACCAAGCCAATGTGGTTCCGGGTACTGACGGTGGCCTTCGGACTGGTGGCCTGGCTGGCAGTCTACATGCTGGCATCAATGTTGCCGAACGTGGTTAACCCCCGGCTCAACCAGTGGGGGTACCTGGCAATTGCCGTGGTTACCTTTGTCGGCGATATTTACTACCGGCGTCGTTACCACATCACCGGCGGCTTCTACGGCAACCGGCGGCGTTAATTCGATTTATAAAAAGATGCGGAGAAATTTTCTCCGCATCTTTTTTTAGTGCTTAAATTCATGGTTGAGCAATTAAATATTAATGATTTATGACGATTTTGATGAATTTGTCTTAACTAATTTAGTAAACAACCAAATTGATCAAATGTTCAAAAAATATATGGACAAATGTGCGAGAGACTGTTAAACTATAAACGTAGTCAAATGAAAACGCATACATATTTTCAAAGGAGATTTCAATTATGAAGTTAACACAAGCACAACTAGCCAAGTACATGGACCACACGATGCTTAAGCCGGAAGCCACGGCTGAGATGATTGACAAGACCGTTGCCGAGGCGCGGAAGTACAACACCGCTTCTGTCTGCATCAACCCGTACTGGGTTAAGCGGGTTCATGAGGGCCTTGCCGGGACCGACATTAACACTTGTACTGTCATCGGCTTCCCTCTGGGGGCAACCTCAACGGCTAGCAAGGTCTTTGAAACCAAGCAGGCTATTGAAGATGGCGCCGATGAGATCGACATGGTGATCAACATCGGTGAGCTGAAGGGCGGCAATGACCAGGCGGTTGAGGACGATATCCGCGCCGTTGCCGAAGCGACCCACGAAAAGGGCAAGCTCCTGAAGGTGATCATTGAAAACTGCCTGCTGACGGATGAAGAGAAGACCCGGGCATGCAAGCTGACCGTTAAGGGTGGTGCTGACTTCGTTAAGACTTCGACGGGCTTCTCAACTTCTGGTGCCAAGGCCGAAGACGTCAAGCTGATGCGTCAAGCCGTTGGCCCCGACTTCAAGATCAAGGCTGCCGGTGGAATCCACAGCCTGGCAGAGGCTTACGATATGATCGAAGCTGGTGCCAACCGGCTAGGGGTTTCCGCATCCGTTAAGATCCTGGAAGAAGCTGCTGAGCAAGACTAAGCAGGCCACAATTTTTAGCTAACAAAGTTATCAAGATGGAGGGGTTAGTATGTCATATAAACGTGTATTTGTAATTGTGATGGACTCAGTTGGTACTGGTGCGGCCCACGATGCCGATAAGTTTGACGACCTTGGTTCAGATACCCTTGGCCACGTTGGCGAATTCTACAAGGGCGACCTGAAATTGCCTAACCTGGGCAAGATGGGGATTAGCAACCTCCGTGATATGCCAATTGAAGGGGTGCCGGTCGCTGACCCTGCCATCGGGGACTACGGCAAGATGGAAGAAATCTCCGCCGGTAAGGACAGTATGGATGGTCACTGGGAAATGATGGGCCTGCCGGTTACCAAGCCGCTGTCCACCTTCCCGAACGGCTTCCCACAGGAAATCGTCGACAAGCTGGAGAAATTCTCTGGCCGCAAGGTGATCGTCAACAAGCCATACTCCGGAACTGAGGTTATCCATGACTATGGTGAGCGGCAGATGAAGACCGGGGAACTGATCCTCTATACTTCCGGCGACTCCGTAATGCAGATTGCGGCCCACGAAGATGTTATTCCAGTCAAGGAATTGTACAAGATCTGTGAATACGCCCGGACACTGGTTAACGGTCCTGAATACACTGTGGGGCGGATCATCGCCCGGCCATACGTTGGCCCTGACAAGGACCACTTCACCCGGACGGCCAACCGGCACGACTTCAGCCTGAAGCCAATCGGCAAGACCGACATGGACCGGCTCCGTGAGGCCGGCTACGAAGTCATCGGTGTTGGTAAGATCAACGACATCTTCTCCGGTCAGGGAATCGACCGGGGCTACCACAACGAGAGCAACATGGACGGGATGGACCACGTTGACGAAGTGATGAAGCAGGACTTCACCGGCTTCTGCTTCACCAACCTGGTGGACTTCGATGCCATGTATGGCCACCGGCGTAATCCAAAGGGCTTCGGTCAGGCCCTGATGGACTTTGATGAGCGCTTAGGGACGGTTCTCAAGGAAATGAAGCCGGACGACCTGCTGATGATCACCGCCGACCACGGTAACGACCCGGGTTTCCGGGGGACTGATCACACGCGTGAAAACGTGCCATTGCTGGTCTACTCTCCATCGATGAACAAGTTGAACCAATCCCTGGGTCTGCGGAAGACCTTCTCTGACTTAGGGGCCACGATTCTGGAAAACTTCAACGTGGACTCTGTGCGGGGAACCAGTTTCTACAAGGAAATCAGCAACGACTAACCGCGGTCAAACGAGAGGAGCGATTGCGATGCGGATGGTTGACATCATCGACACCAAGCGAAACGGCGGCACCCTGACCGATGAAAAGTTGCAGTTCTTCGTGGACGGGGTGGTTGACGGCAGCATTCCGGACTATCAGATCAGTGCTCTGCTGATGGCAATCTACTTCCAGGGGATGACCAGCAGTGAGCAGACCAGCCTGACCATGAAAATGATGCATTCGGGGGAACGCCTCGACCTGCACCAGATTCCGGGCATCAAGGTTGATAAGCACTCTACCGGCGGGGTCGGTGACAAGGTCAGTCTGCCGCTGGCCGCAATGGTCGCCGCTACGGGGATCCCGGTACCCATGATCTCGGGCCGGGGCCTCGGTCACACCGGGGGCACCCTGGATAAACTGGAGGCGATTCCGGGCTTTCGCGTGGAACTGAGCGAACAGGAATTCATCGATCAGGTCGCTAAGGAGAAGTTGGCAATCGTTGGGGCCACCGGGGAATTCGCCCCGGCCGATAAGAAGATCTATGGCCTGCGGGACGTCACGGACACGGTGGACTCCATTCCATTGATTGCCAGTTCGATCATGAGCAAGAAGATCGCCTCGGGGACTGATGCCCTGGTGATTGACGTCAAGACCGGGGCGGGGGCCTTCATGAAGACCCTTGACCAGTCCCGGGCCCTTGCACACGCCCTGGTTGATATTGGCAAACAAGCCGGCCTGCAATGCATGGCCGTGATTTCTGACATGAATCAGCCGCTGGGTAACAAGATCGGGAACGCCCTGGAAATTGAGGAATCCATTGACGTCCTAAAGGGGAAGGGACCAGCGGACCTGACCGAATTAGTTCTGACCCTCGGCAGCTACATGGTAGTGATGGGCGGCAAAGCTGAAACCATGGATCAAGCGCGGCAATTGCTGGAGCAGACGATCGCTGACGGCACGGCCTATGACCGCTTCAAGGCGATGGTGGTGGCCCAGGGCGGTGATCCACGGGTGATGGATGACTACCAGGTCATGCCCCAGGCTAAGTACCAGATTCCGTACCGGGCTAAACGCACCGGCGTGATAACCAAGCTGACGGCCGATGAGATTGGCACCGCCAGCATGCTCCTTGGCGGCGGCCGCCAGAAGGCTGATGACCAGCTGGACTACAGCGTGGGGATCGAACTCCACCACAAGCTCGGCGATCATGTCAAAGCAGGTGAACCGTTGCTGACGATCTACAGCAACCGCCAGGAGATCAAGAATGTTGAGCAGCTTTTAGACGAGAGTATCGAAATCGGTGACCACGGCGAGCAGCCGCCACTGATTCATGAAATCATTGAATAACTTGAGGAGGAACAAAAATGAGTACACATATTGGCGCCAAGATGGGCGATTACGCAGACGTAGTATTACTTCCGGGCGACCCGCTGCGGGCAAAGTACATTGCGGAAAACTTCCTGGACAACGTTAAGCAGGTTAACTCCGTCCGGAACGCCTTCGGCTACACCGGTGAATACAAGGGCCACCGGGTATCCGTTCAGGGTTCTGGAATGGGGATCCCATCGATGTCCATCTACATTAACGAACTGGTGCAATTCTTTGGTGTTAAGACGATCATCCGGGTTGGTTCCTGTGGGGCCATCGCGCCTGATGTTCACCTGCGGGATGTCATCCTGGCTCAAGGTTCCTCCACGGACTCCGCGGTAACGATGAACACCTTTGGCCCGGGCTTCCACTATGCACCGCTGGCTGACTTCAAGCTGCTGGACACGGCCTACCACGTTGCCGAGAAGCTGGGGATCGATACGAAGGTTGGCGACATCTTTGCGGCCGATCGTTTCTACAATGACGAGCTGGACATGAAGAAGCTCCGTGATTACGGGATCCTCGGGACGGAGATGGAGTCGGCCGGTCTGTACCTGCTGGCGGCTAAGCTGCACTTCCGGGCCCTCTCTGTCCTGACCGTCAGTGACCTGATCTTCGGTGACGAGAAGACCACGGCGGAGGAACGGGAGAAGACGTTCAACGATATGATTAATATTTCACTGGAGACGGCAATTGCGGACAAGTGATATTCTAGTTTGAATATTCTTGACCAATCAGTTAGAATTTAACGAAACAGAAAACAAGGGCCTGGCACGGAAATTCTGTGACGGTTCCCTTGTTTTTGTGTATAAGGGAGGACAGAAAATGGATGGTGAAAACAAGCGTATTGCCCTGGCACTCAAGGTGGCGACCCTCTACTACCGGGACGGCTTTAACCAGCAGGAGATTGCCAGTGAACTGAGCATCTCCCGGGCGACCGTTTCCCGCCTGCTGCAATATGGTCGTGACAAGGGGTTGGTGACAATTCAGATTCACAACCCCCTTGCACCGCTTCACCAGTTGCAGACGGACCTGCTGGCCAAGTATCCAAGCCTCAAGCAGTTAATCATTGTGCCGGGGAAAGACAACCCCTTGGAAGAAGTCGGGATTGCCGGGGCGCGGTACATTGAAAAAATCGTCAAGAGCGACGAAATCATTGGCCTGGGCTGGGGGCGGACGGTTTATCAGGTGGCCCTCCACATTACCCCCAAGGATGTCTCCGGAATCAAGGTTGTCCAGATGAAGGGGTCGATGGCCAATACCGAGACCCGGAACTACGCCTTTGAGACGGTCAACACCTTTGCCAGCGCCTTCAATACCCTGCCGCAGTACCTGCCGGTGCCGGTCATCTTTGACCATGCCCAAACCAAGGAACTGGTGGCTAACGATACCCACATCAAGTACATCCTCAAGCTGGGACAGCAGGCCGATATTGCGATGTTTACGGTCGGAACGGTTCGTGATTCCGCCATGCTTTTCAAGCTGGGTTACTTCACTAAGGAGGAGCAGAAGGTTCTCCAGCAGGAGGCGGTCGGTGACATCTTTTCCCGCTTCATCGACGCTAAAGGTCAGATCGTGAATCGGGATATTAACGAACGGACGATTGGGATCCGTCTCGATGAACTGAAGAAGAAAAAACACAGTATTCTGGTGGCGGCTAATGTCGCTAAAGTTCCGGCAATTCACGGGACCTTGGTGGCGGGATATGCCAATACCCTGGTGATTGACCAGGAAAGTGCGAACGATCTCCTGGGATTTTCTCGCTAATTTTAACTTTTTGCTATTGACCTCAGCGCTAATTCCTAGTAGAGTTGACCTAATCAAAAACTAAGGAGCGTGTTTGATCGATGTCAAATTGGGACACAAAGTTTGCCAAAAAGGGTTTAACATTTGATGATGTTTTGCTGATTCCAGCAGAAAGTCATGTTTTGCCAAACGAAGTTGATTTAAGTACTCAGCTAGCTGATAATCTGAAACTCCACATTCCGTTGATTAGTGCCGGAATGGATACTGTGACGGAAGGACCAATGGCGATTGCCATGGCCCTGCAAGGTGGCCTTGGGGTTGTCCACAAGAACATGTCGATCCAAGCCCAGGCGAGCGAAGTTGCCAACGTCAAGAGCGTGGTAGTTCCCACTAGTGCTACCAAGGCGGCCGTTGATGACCAGAACCGCCTGCTTTGTGCCGCTGCGGTTGGGGTCACCAGTGATACCTTTGAACGGGCTGAAGCACTCTTGAAGGCAGGTGCCGACGCTATCGTTATCGATACCGCCCATGGTCACTCTGCCGGGGTTCTGCGCAAGATCAAGGAAATTCGTGACCACTTCCCAGATGTTACCCTGATCGCCGGGAACGTTGCTACTGGTGAAGCCACGGCGGCTCTCTTTGATTCCGGGGTTGACGTTGTTAAGGTCGGCATTGGCCCTGGCTCCATCTGCACGACCCGGGTGGTTGCCGGGGTTGGTGTTCCTCAGATCACTGCAATCTACGACGCTGCTACGGTTGCTCGTGAATACGGCAAGCCGATCATTGCCGATGGTGGGATCAAGTACTCTGGTGACGTTGTTAAGGCCCTTGCTGCTGGTGGGAACGCCGTAATGCTTGGGAGCATGCTTTCTGGGACAACCGAAGCTCCTGGTGAAGTCTTTGAAGACCAGGGCAAGAAGTACAAGGCCTACCGGGGGATGGGTTCCGTCGGCGCCATGGCCCAGGCCCACGGTTCCTCCGACCGTTACTTCCAAGGCGGGGTCAACGAGGCCAACAAGCTAGTTCCAGAAGGGATTGAAGCCCGGGTTGAATACAAGGGTGACGTTTCCGACATTGTCTTCCAAATCGACGGTGGTCTCCGTTCTGGAATGGGTTATGTCGGTGCCCCTGACATTCCAACCCTGATCAATAACGCTCAATTTGTTCAGATCACCAATGCCGGTCTGCGGGAATCACACCCTCACGATGTGCAAATCACCAAGGCCGCACCAAACTACAAGTAATTTTCAATTCAATTTGTGATCAGCTGGCGAGGATTCCGTCCTCGTCAGCTTTTTTATTGTGTTCCGGTTCGCAGAAACTGGTACAATAAAGAGGAGATTAACCATTGATAATTAAGTGTGCGGGGAGGGAAAATAGTGAATTATCAAATACTTCTACTATGCGTGGCGATCGTATGCCTGTTGCTTTTCTTGATGCAGTGGTTTCGCCAGGCATGGCATATTCTGCATGGGGGCACGCAGCCGTTGACCTGGAATCACCCGGCGCTGAACTGGTGCCTGCTGATTGTTGCCGTGCTGGCGGTTGCGGGCATGGGAGTCGTCCACACAAAGACAGAAGCAGCCACCAGCCAAGTTGCCAAGACGTCCTCGTCAAAGGTACGGCGGGCAGCCAGTAGCAGTTCTCAACCTGCACAATCCAAGGCGGCCAATACTAATCGCCAGGGGACCCAACAGCAGGGAGACCTGCCTGCTCCTGACCATCAGGCCCTCAAGCTGGATCAAAATGGGCATGCCGTTTTGAATAATTTTGCTGTGCCAGCGAAAAACCAGCTGCAGATTATCGATGCCGGAAACGGCAATGTCCTGCAGACGTTCCCTGGCCAGGCCGCCGCGGGAACGGTCAACTACACCTTTACGAAGGAAGGCAACTATTACCTGATCTTGACGGATGGTCAGCAGACGAAAACCATTGCCGTCAGCGTCAGCCGCTAAGATTTCCTTAAGGTCGGTTTTTGGTGGCGGTTGAATCGATGTAAATTGATTATAATTAATAGATATGTAAGCTGGTAAAGAAGGAGTGGCCGCATAATGAAGATTTTAGTTGTCGATGATGATAAGGAAATTGTTCAATTACTGGAAATTTACATCCGGAACGAAGGATATGAGCCGGTAGCGGCTTACAACGGCAAGGAGGCTTTGACCAAGCTGAACACCAACCCGGATATCGGTCTGGTGATCCTGGACCTGATGATGCCTGAGATGGACGGGATGGAAGTCATCAAGCAGGTACGCAAGGACTCCGACATTCCAATCCTCGTACTGTCTGCCAAGACGACCGACATGGACAAGATCCAGGGCCTGATCAGCGGGGCGGACGATTACGTAACCAAGCCGTTCAACCCGCTGGAGGTCATGGCCCGGGTCAAGTCACTGTTGCGGCGGAGTCAGGGCGAGGTTACCAATGACCAGCCGGATGTGCTCAACGTCGGGCCCCTGATCATCAACAAGGACTCCCACGAGGTCAAAACGATCAAGGGCGACACAATTCAGCTGACGGCCCTTGAATTCGGGATTCTGTACCTACTGGCCAGTCACCCGAACCGGGTCTTCTCCGCTGATGATATCTTCGAGCGGGTTTGGCAACAGGAGAGCGTGGTCTCTGCCAAGACGGTGATGGTCCACGTCAGCCACCTGCGGGATAAGATCGAAGAAGCCACGAATGGCGAAAAGGTGATTCAGACAGTCTGGGGCGTTGGCTACAAGATTGAGAACCATTAGCATTGAGGGGGTTCGAGCGTGAAGCTAACGGGACGCGAAAAAAGTTCACTAATTTTTGAAGGGGTCATCACGGTCGTCCTGCTGATCCTCTTGAACATGGCGATCCTCACCATCATTCAGGATGTTATCCAATCCAACCCCGGCGTCAACAACGGGATCTTTATGATCAAGCAGTCGTTGCGGATCGGCCCGATGCAGGCCCAGATCTGGAGCTACCAGCGGATCCTGATCATCTTCCTGCTGCTGATCGACGTTTGGGTCGTCTGGTGGCGCTTGCGGCGGCGTTATCACCTCTACCTGATGAACCACATCATTGGGGAGCTCCACTACATCGCCCAGGGCCACCTTGACCACCGGATTCCCTTCCGCCTCAAGGGCAGCGAACAGCACGTGATTACCAGTGTTAACGCGCTGGTTGACAGTGCCGTCCAGTCAATGGATGATGAGCGCAAGATTGAAAAGTCCAAGGATGAGCTGATCACCAACGTCAGTCATGACCTGCGGACCCCCCTGACCAGCATCATCGGCTACCTTGGCTTGATCGAGGACAAGCAGTACCAAAACGAAGAGGACATCCTCAAGTACACCCACATCGCCTATTCCAAGGCCAAGCAGATGAAGAATCTGGTGGATGACCTCTTTGAATACACCAAGGTTCAGCAGCATGGGGCCCCCGTCAACATCATGCGAGTTGATCTTGATCAGTTGCTAGAACAGCTGACGGCCAGTTTTGCCCTGGAGGCCGAACGGCGGAGGATTGAGATCAGCTCCAAGGTGGTGCCCAACCCGCTGATGATTGAGGCGGATCCGGAGAAGTTAGGCCGGGTCTTCAATAACCTGGTTGCCAACGCCTTCAAGTACGGCAATGGAGCCAGCTACATTCGGATTACGGCCCACCAGGAGCAATCCAACGTGGTCGTCAAGGTTGCTAACGACGGGACGCCGATTCCAAAGGAGGCCCAGGATCACCTCTTCGAACGCTTCTACCGGGCCGAGGCATCGCGATCCCGGGCGACCGGCGGAACCGGTTTAGGCCTGGCAATCGTCAAGAGCATTGTGGACCTGCACCATGGTCAGGTCACGGTGACCTCCGATGAGCACGAGACGGCCTTTATCGTCACCTTGCCCCTCAAACAGGAACAATTAAAAAAATAATTTAACAAGAATGAAGAATTTCGCCGTAAATTCTTCATTCTTGTTATTTCGCTATATTCATTAAAAATGGAGTGTGTTAAACTGAAAGAGCATTGTGTCGCCTCAATTTTATAAATAGATGACGATAATTGGAGGAAATTCTGTGGCTAAAGCGCAAATAAATCCAGAAAAAGCACGATGGCTAGAAGTCTTAGGCATTGCAATGCCGCTCTGCCTTAGCTATATTCCAATCGGATTAGCTTGTGGAATTTTATTACACGCAGCGGGCTTTAACTTTATAATGACCCTTGTGGTGTCGATCGTGGTTTTCTCTGGCGGTGCTCAGTTTATTCTGGCTTCGTTATTGACGATTCACGCACCGTTAATGTCAATTTTCGTGACCCTGTTCTTCTTGGAGCTGCGGTATGCACTCCTGGGGTCGAGTCTTTCTAAGTACATCAAAAACGAATCACAACACTTCATCTGGCTCTTTGCCGTCTCGATGAACGATGAAAACTATGCAGTGAACTACCTTAAGTTCGCAACCGATAAGAAGTGGACCCCCAAGGACGGGTTGTTAGTGGAACACTACTCCCTGATTTCCTGGTCCGTGGCCAACATGGTCGGGGGCCTGATCGGCAGTACCGTTTCGATTGACCTGGAAGTGGTGGACTTTGCTCTGACGGCCCTGTTCTTGTACATGGTTGTGATGCAGGTTCGGAACCACCTGACCCTCTTGATCTGCCTGTTCTCGGCAGTGCTGGCCGTGTTCTTCCTGGTGCTTACCAGGAGCACGCTGGGGATCGTGATTGCGACCCTGATCGCCTCCTTCACTGGATTCCTGATTGAAAACACGGTTCGCAAGCACAGCAAGGATCCGGACGGCAACTGGTTCTTGACTAAGATCTTCCGGCCAATGGCCACCCGAATTACGGTGGAAGACCAGCAGGAACGGCGTGAAATGAAGAAAGTTAAGCAGCAGTTGGATGAGGATCGGCAGGAAAAGGTCCCGTCCGAACACAATGATTAGTGGAGACTAGGTATGGAACAACTATTTAGTAATTTGCCTTTATTAATTTCCGATACTGGTAACAATAAGACCTTGTATCATATCATTGTCATTATTTTTGCAGCATTTGCGGCATTTATTCCACGTTATTTCCCAATTCTGTTCTTCTCCACCCGGAAGATCCCCGAGTGGTTCAACGAATGGATGAAGTATGTTCCCGTCAGCCTCTTCACCGCGCTGATCGTGAAGAACATCTTTGTGACAACGGCGGGCTACCACTTCGTCCCGTTTGGCCACGTTGACCAGATTGTGGCGGCCGTCATCGTGATGGTCATTGCCTACTTCACCCGCTCGATGTCGATCTCGGTCATCAGCGGGCTGGTCGCAGTTTGGCTGTTGAACATGGTCATATAATTCAGGTGCGCACCGCCTCGTTGGTCGAGGCTGGTGCGCTTTTTCTTTAAGACTCCTAGGCGGAAAATGTGAGAAAATTTTTAAAGGGTGTTGACAAGCCCATAGAAAGCGTCTAGTATAATGGACAATCGAAATACCTTTAACTTAGTCCAGCGAGGCTAGGAAGGATTTAATTGAGCGTTAGAATATCGCGGCCTTCTTAGTGCACCACTGAGGAGGCCGTTTTTATGCAGAATTTCCCGGGCCGCTTCAGGGTGCCAGAAGGAGATTTCGCCCACTTAATCAAATAGGTATTTTTGAAAGAACTGAGCCATTTAATTGTCTCCCGTGAGAGCAGAATCGGTGCAGTGTTTTCAGCCTATCTTAAACATAAGCAAAAACACACGAAAAGCAGCGTGACCGCAAACCAGGGGACTGGATCGGTTGACGCTGCTTTTATCACTTATGCAAAGAAAAAGGAGATCTATTTGATGATTAGTACTGAACGAATTCAACCAAACGTTGTTACTGTTGCCGACATGGACGCTGAGGATGCCCTGGACCTGATCAATGAGGCCGAGGAATACAAGCACGGCAAGAAGGCGGAACTCACCCGGCCAGCCTACGCCGCTAACCTCTTCTTCGAAAACTCCACCCGGACCAAGACCAGCTTCCAGATGGCCGAAATGAAGCTGGGCATGCACGTTATGCAGTTCGAAGCGGGCACCAGTTCTGTCAAGAAGGGGGAGAGCCTCTACGATACTGTTAAGACGATGGAATCCATCGGGGTTGATGTTGCCGTTATCCGCCACCCCGAAAATGAATACTACAAGAACTTGATTAAGCACCCTGGTCTGAAGATCGGGATTGCCAACGGTGGGGACGGCAGTGGCCAACACCCATCCCAATGCCTGCTCGACATGATGACGATTCACGAAGAATTCGGCAACTTCAAGGATCTTAAGGTACTGATCATCGGTGACCTGTCCCACTCCCGGGTGGCCCACTCCAACGCCATGATGCTCAACCGGTTGGGCGCTAAGGTTTACTTCGCTGGCCCGCAGGAATGGTACGATGACGAACTCGCCCAATACGGGACCTTCGGCGACTTCGACGAATTGCTTCCTAAGATGGACGTGGTCAACCTGCTCCGGGTCCAGAATGAACGGCTGTCCGGCGCGGAAAACGGCGCATTCGACGCTGAAAAGTACCACCAGCAATACGGCCTGACCAAGGAACGCTACAACAAGATGAAGAAGGGCGCCATCATCATGCACCCGGCACCGGTTAACCGGGGCGTCGAAATCGACAGCGACCTGGTTGAAGCACCAAATTCCCGGATCTTCCGTCAGATGCAAAACGGGGTCTTCGTCCGGATGGCCATCCTGAGCCGGATCCTGCGCTACAAGGGCATTATGTAAGACGGGGGCGGCACCATGAGTCAAACCCTACTGAAGAATGGCCGGCGCCTGGTCGGTGAACAATTGGTGACCTGCGATATCCTGATCGAGGACGGCAAGGTTGCCGCAATCGGGACTGACCTCCATGCCGGTGAGGGTGCCCGGGTGATTGACCTGGAAAACAACCTGGTCACCCCTGGCTTGGTCGACATCCATGTTCACCTCCGTGAGCCGGGTTACACCAACAAGGAAACGATCGCCACGGGCAGCCGGGCTGCGGCCCACGGCGGCTTCACCACGATCGCCGCAATGGCGAACCTGAAACCCACCTGTGACACGCCTGAACGCTTCCACGCCCAGGAGGCCCGCAACGCCAAGGACGGTGCGATCAAGATCATCCAGTACTCGCCCGTTACCAAGGACCGGGCGGGGAAGGAACCGGTTGACGTCGCTGCCCAGTACGCAGCGGGAGCCCGTCTCTTCAGTGATGACGGGGCCGGCATCCAGGACGCCAGCGTTGTCTACCGGGCCATGCAGCAGCTGGCCAAGTACGACCTGCCGCTGTGTGACCACGCCCAGGACAACCAACTGGCCAACGGCGGGGTCATCAACGACGGCCCGGTTGCCAAGAAGATGGGCCTACCGGGGATGCCGAAGATCAGTGAGACGGCACAGATTGCTAGAAATATCGTGATCGCCCAGGCGACCGGTGCTCATTACCATGTCTGCCACGTTTCGACCAAGGAGAGTATCGAACTGGTCCGCCACGCCAAGCAGCTGGGGATCAACGTCACCTGTGAGGTTACGCCGCACCACCTCCTGCTGGCCGATGCAGACATTCCGGATGACGACGCGGAATACAAGATGAACCCGCCGCTGCGGAGTCGGGAGGACCAGGAAGCCTGCCTGGCCGGCCTGCTCGACGGTACCATCGACTGCATTGCAACTGACCACGCCCCGCACACGGACGCGGAGAAGCACCAGGGCTTCTTGGCATCGCCGAACGGGATCGTCGGCAGCGAGACCGCCTTTGCCCTGCTCTACACCCGCTACGTTAAGAACGGGATCTTCACTTTGGGCCAGCTGATTGACTGGCTGAGCGGGGCCCCGTGTCGGGTGTTCAAGTTGACCACCGCCGGCCAGCTCCAGGTCGGGGATCCTGCAGACATCGCGGTCTTTGATATTGACCATCAGACGACGATCAAGGAGGACCAGTTCTTCTCCAAGGGCCACAACACCCCATTCGTCGGTGACCAGGTCTATGGGGCAACTGTAAAAACATTTGTTGATGGTAAGCTGGTTTACGATCGGGAGGATGCAGAATGAACGATGAACAACGATTGGCAGTCGAACTGCCGGGCCTGTCCCTGAAGAACCCCGTAATCGCCGCCAGCGGCACCTGTGGGTACGGGCAAGAAATTGCTGGCAACTACGACCTCAACCGGCTGGGCTCACTGGTGATGAAGTCAACCACCCTGCACCCCCGTTCGGGCAATCCGCGACCCCGGGTCTGCCACACGAGTGCCGGCTGGTTAAACGCCAACGGCCTGCAAAACGTCGGCGTCCAGCGGGTCGTGGACGAGAAGATTCCCTGGCTGCAGGTCAACTACCCGAAGCTGCCGGTAATTGCCAGTGTGGCCGGCTTCTCCAACGACGAGTACGTGGAAGTAACTGATAAGCTGACGGTCGGCGGCGGGGTCAACGCCCTGGAACTGAACGTCTCCTGCCCGAACGTCAAGCACGGCGGCCTGGCGATGGGCACTGATCCGGATACGCTGGAGCAGCTGGTCAAGCAGGTCGTTGCCGCGGCTCACGGGGTCCCGGTCTACGTCAAGCTGACCCCGAACGTGACTAACATTGTGCCCCTGGCCCAGGCGGCTGAACGGGGCGGGGCCAATGGGCTGGTGATGATCAACACCCTGACCGGTTTGAGCATCAACCTGAAGACCCGCCGGCCAGTCCTGGCCAACGTGACGGGCGGGCTGTCCGGTCCGGCCCTGAAACCGATGGCGCTCCGGATGATCCACCAGGTTCGCAGCATTTCCAAGATTCCAATTATCGGTGTGGGCGGAATCGAAAGTGCTGAGGATGTCCTGGAATTCATGATGGCCGGGGCTAACGCGGTTGAAGTTGGGGCGGCTAGTTTTCACGACACGCTGGCCCTGCCAAAGATCGCAGCGGAACTGCCGATGACGATGGATAAGTACGGGATTGAGAAGCTAACAGACCTATGGGAGGTAAAGTTTTGAAACGCTATGTACCAATGGTCGCAATTGATGTTGCCACAAAGGAAGAAGCAGTCAAATTGTTTGACGAGCTCGATGTGACGCCCAAACCGATTGTTAAAATCGGGATGGAGATGTACTACGGGCTGGGTCAGGAGATCGTGCGGGAAGCCCAGAAACGCGGCTTCAAGATCTTTCTCGACCTGAAGCTCTACGACATCCCCAACACGGTTCACCGAGCCATGGCCGCAATCGGCCGCCTCGGCATCGACTTCACCACCATCCACGCGGCGGGGGGAACCGAGATGCTGACGGCGGGACTAGCCGGCCTGGAAGAAGGCGCTGTTCAGGCGGGGGTCCAACCCGCCAAGCTCCTGGCGATCACCCAGCTGACCTCGATTGATGATGAAATTCTGCATGATCAACAGCACGTTGACCTTTCCCTGATCGAGTCGGTCCAAAACTATGCCCAGCTAGCGGAAAGTGTCGGCCTGGCCGGGGTGATCTGCTCGGCCCATGAACTTCCGGCCATTCGCCAGGTAACTCGGCCGGACTTCCTGTGCATTACGCCCGGCATTCGACCATCGCTGGCAGTCCATGACGACCAAAAGCGGGTGGTCACCCCAGCCCAAGCGCGGGAACTCGGGAGTAACGGGATTGTCGTGGGGCGGCCAATCACCCAGAGCGCTGATCCAGTGGCGGCATACCAACAGATTCAACAAGCATTTTTAGCAAATGAGGAGGAAAAATAATTATGACTTATTCACAAAGAGTTGCTAAGGCATTATTAGACATTCACGCGGTTACCCTGAGCCCCGACAAGCCCTACACGTGGGCAAGTGGTTTGAAGTCGCCAATTTACACGGACAACCGCCTGACGATCTCCTACCCAGATGTGCGCCAGGCCATCTACAACGGGATGGAAGAACAGATCAACCTCCACTTTGCGGATGCGGACGTCATCGCCGGGACTGCCACGGCCGGGATTCCTCATGCTGCCTGGGTTGCCCAGGAGATGGGCCTGCCGCTGGTTTACGTTCGGTCTAAGCCGAAGGACCACGGTCAGGGCCACCAAGTCGAAGGGGTTCTCAAACCCGGTCAAAAGGTCGTGGTGATCGACGACCTGATCTCCACTGGCGGTAGTGTCCTCAATGCAGTCCGGGCAATCAATAACACCGGTGCCCAAGTCATCGGCGTGGTCGCCGTCTTCACCTACCAGCTCCAGGCGGCTGAACAGAACTTCCTGGCCAACGACCTGAAGTACTATGCCGTTACCGACTACACCACCCTAATCAAGGAAGCCCAGGCCACCGACCAGATCAGCGCTGACCATCTGAAGTCTCTCCAACAGTGGCGCGAAGATCCCATGAAGTGGAGCAAGAAACACAGTCTCAACACAGTGGGCTAATCGTCACATTCAGTCAATAGATTTCCACATATAAGTAAACGCGCCATCACCAGCTTTTAAGCCGTGATGGCGCGTTTTTCGCTACCAATAGAGAAAACCGTGCCGGACCTCGGTGGAGGTTGGCACGGGTTATTTCTACCTGAATTAGGATTTACTTAGTCATGTAGTCCCGGGTCATCGGCAGGTTCTTGCCAGAAGCACCCTTAGTGATCAGGTATTGGATCACGTCGATGTTACCGGACTCGAATGAAGCGGCGCAGGCCTGCAGGTAGAGGTCCCACATCCGGATGAAGCGTTCGCCCATCATGTCCTGGATCTGAGCACGGTGAGCGTTGAAGTTTGCGTCCCAGATCTCCAGGGTCCGCTGGTAGTGACGACGCAGCATTTCGATATCGGCGATCTGCATGTGGTTCTCTTCAATGTGTTGAACCATTTCGACCAGGCCGGGAACGTAGCCGCCAGGGAAGATGTATTTGTTGATCCAGCCGTTGTAGGCCCCACCCTGTTGCCGGGTGATTCCGTGGATCAGGGCTACCCCGTCATCGGTAAGGTAGCGTTGGATATCCTTGAAGTAGAGGCCAAGGTTTTCCTTGCCGACGTGTTCGAACATCCCCACAGAGGTGATGTAGTCCCACTTTTGGTCACCGAGTTCCCGGTAGTCGACCAGCTTAACTTCGGCCACGTCTTCCAGGCCGTCCTTCTTGATCTGTTCCTGGACGAAACGGTACTGTTCCTCACTCAGGGTAACCCCAGTGACCTTCATCCCGTATTCCTTGGCCGCCGTCAGCATCAAAATCCCCCAGCCGCAGCCGATATCCAAGAAGGTCTTGCCCGGCTTTGGGTTGAGCTTCTTTAGGATGTGTTGAACCTTGTCTTCCTGGGCCTTGGTCAGGTCGTCATGGTTGTCACCAGTGAAGTAGGCACAGGAGTAAGTCATCGTGTCGTCGAGCCAGAGCTTGTAGAAGTCGTTACCGACATCATAGTGGCTCTGCACATCGGTTTCACTTTCCTTCTCGGAGTGGCCTTGCTTTGGCAGGAACTTACGGAACTTGGAATTCCGCATGAAGCTGCTGGTACTTTCGTAGGCGGATTCGATCAGTTTTTGGATGCTACCCTGGATTGCGATCTTGCCATCCATGTAGGCTTCCCCAAGTGCAATTGAGGCGTTCTTCGTGATGTCACGAATCGGGATCTTTTCCTTGAACGTAACGGTAACCTCGGGTTCGCCGTCACCGTAAACGACACTCGAACCGTCCCAGAAGATGATCTTGACGGGGATGTTGAACGAGTGGCTTAACAGTGACTTGTAGAACGTCTTTTCTAACATTAAAGCATCCTTCTTTCTCAAATAATGCCACTATTATAACACTCAACTTTTAGGGTCGTAACTAAATGGAACAACCAGACCAAAACGTTGCTGAAATTACCCCTTTAGGATTAAAATTAACTAAGTTTATTAGATTTTTGAAGGGTGATGATTAATGTGACTGATGCCTGGCACCGCTTCATCAAGAACGTGGAGCTGCGTCGCTTTGTGGTCCTATTGTTAATCGTGTTTGCACTGTGGATGATGCGGTCGATGATGAACATGATCTTGCTTACCTTTATTTTGACCTTCATCGTGGTGAGCTGGGTCCGCTTTGTCCAGCGGTGGCTGCCGCACTTCTCGACCAAACTGCTGGTGATCCTGACCTACCTGGTCCTCCTGATGCTCCTGTACTTCGGCATAACCAGGTACCTGCCCGTGCTGGTGCACCAGGTGGTCAAGATGGTCAACTCGGTGCTCAAGTTCTACAGTAGTCGGGACGCGACAAACCTCTACCATTACATCAACCAGTACATCAGCTGGTCGACGATTATGGCCCAGGTCCGGCACGGGGTCAGCTTTGCCATCAGTGCGCTGACCAGTATTGGCGCCATCACGGTGACCTTCTTCCTGTCCTTTATTCTGAGCTTCTTCTTTGCCCTGGACCTGCAGGAGACGGCTATCTTCTCAAAGCTTTTCTTGAACAGCACCTTTGGCTGGTTCTTCCAGGACCTGGCCTATTTTGGCAAGAAGTTCGTGAATACCTTCGGGGTGGTCCTCGAAGCTCAATTCTTCATTGCCATCTGCAACACCGCCATCACCACGGTCTGCCTGCTGTTCATGAAGATGCCGCAGATCCTGGCCCTGGCCCTGATTGTCTTTATCTTCAGCCTGGTTCCAGTGGCCGGGGTAATTATCTCGACAATCCCCCTCAGTCTGGTGGCCTACTCGGTCGGTGGGATCCGTGACGTCATCTACATTATTATCATGGTGATCGTTATCCACGCCCTGGAAGCCTATGTCCTCAACCCGAAGTTCATGTCGAGCCAGACCGACCTGCCGATCTTCTATACCTTCATCGTCCTCCTGGTCGGTGAGCATTTCTGGGGAACTTGGGGTCTGATTGTCGGGGTCCCAATCTTTACCTTCCTGTTGGATATCCTGGGGGTAAAGTCAATCCACCAGGGATCACGATTGCGGCGATGTGCAGCTGCAAATCCTGGCAGTGAAAAATAAAATTCGGAAATTAACCTTTACTTATCACTAAGATTACAGTATCTTAATGATATATCCTTATATTAAATAGTATTTCACATTTTTTTGTTCGTATTTCAAGGAGGAAGCCAACGATGATGACTGATATTGAGATTGCCGATCGCGCGGAAATGAAACCGATCAAGGAAATTACTGCCCAGATTGGCCTGGGCGAGGATGACATCGAACAGTACGGCAAGTACAAGGCGAAGATCACGCTGCCAGTCAAGGCCCATCCAGATAAGAAGCACAAGCTGGTCCTGGTAACGTCAATCAACCCGACCCCGGCCGGGGAAGGGAAGTCAACGGTCCTGGTGGGACTCGGTGACGCCATGAACCAGCTGGGCCATCAGACCATCATCGCCATGCGGGAACCATCGATGGGCCCTGTCTTCGGGATCAAGGGGGGTGCTACTGGTGGTGGTTACAGCCAAGTAGTTCCAATGGAAGACATCAACCTCCATTTCACCGGTGACCTCCATGCCCTGACCAGCGCCAATAACACCCTGGCGGCCCTGGTGGATAACTACATTATGCGAGGAAACGAACTGGGACTTGATCCCCGCCGGATCATATGGAAGCGGGTCGAGGACGTCAATGACCGGGCCCTGCGGAATGTCGTTACGGGCCTGGGCGGCATCATACAGGGGGTCCCACGGCAAACCGGCTTTGACATCACGGCGGCCTCAGAACTGATGGCCATCCTGTGCCTGTCTACCGACCTGATGGACCTGAAGAAGCGGGTGGGCCGGATCGTGGTTGGTTACACCTATGACAAGCAGCCGGTCACGGTGGCCCAACTCCACTTTGCGGATGCCATCACCATCCTGCTCAAGGACGCCATCAAGCCGAACCTCGTCCAGACCCTGGACCACACGCCGACGATCATTCACGGGGGTCCATTTGCCAACATCGCCCACGGCTGCAACAGTGTCCTCGCTACTAAGACCGCCTTGCAACTGGCGGACTACACTGTCACTGAAGCCGGCTTCGGTGCCGACCTGGGGGCCGAGAAGTTCATGGACATCAAGGAACGAGTCCTGGGCAAGAACCCTGATGCCGTAGTAATCGTCGCTACGGTCCGGGCCCTTGAATACAACGGCGGGGCCAAGTTAGCCGATCTGAAGGAAGAACACCTGCCAGAACTGAAGGCCGGGCTGGCGAACCTGAACCGCCACATCAAGAACATGCAACGGTACGGGGTGCCATTGGTTGTCGCTATCAACCACTTTGTGAGCGACACGGACGCCGAGATCCAGATGATTAAGGACAATTGCCAGCAGCTCGGGGTCAACGTGGTCACGGCGGATGCCTGGGCCAAGGGTGGTGCCGGTACTCAGGACCTGGCGAAGGAAGTTGTCCGGCTGGCTGACCAGGACAGCGACTTCCATGAACTCTATAGTCTCGATGCAACGCCAGCAGAAAAGGTTGAAACCATCGCTACTAAGATCTACGGGGCCAAGAAGGTTGAATTCAGTCGCAAGGCCCAGCGCCAGCTTAAGCAGTTTAGCGAATTAGGCTGGGACAAGCTGCCGGTCTGCATCGCTAAGACCCAGTATTCCTTCACCGATGACAAGAACTTGCTGGGCGCGCCGGAAGACTTCACCTTCCACATTCGGGAGTTCGTGCCAAAGCTCGGTGCCGGCTTCATCGTGGCCCTGTCTGGTAACATGATGACTATGCCGGGGCTATCAAAGGTGCCAGCTGCGGTTAATATGATGATCGACGCGGACGGCAAGATCACCGGATTGTTCTAGATTTGAAATTCAAAAGGGAGCCGAGACTGCTCCCTTTTATTTTGCTTGCGAATAATACGAACTATATTGCACTAGATATAATAAAAGTTCGATAAAACTATTGAAGTTGAATGCTAGCTTTGTTATCTTTAAAGCAGATTTAAGGAGGAATCAAAGATGAGTCAGATTAGTGTGGTAATGGGTAGCAAGTCCGACTGGCCAACCGTTAAGGAAGCCTGCCAGATCCTCGATCAGTTTGGTGTTGACTATGATAAGAACGTCATTTCCGCCCACCGGATGCCGGACGAAATGTTTGCCTTTGCGAAGGGGGCCGTGGCCAATGGAACCAAGGTGATCATTGCCTGTGCCGGCGGGGCTGCCCACCTGCCGGGGATGATCGCCGCCAATACGCCGCTGCCAGTCATCGGTATTCCGGGGCAGACCCGGGCCCTCGGCGGGATGGACTCCCTGCTGTCAATTGTTCAGATGCCGGCTGGAATTCCGGTCGCTACGACGGCCATTGGGGTTGCGGGCGCTAAGAATGCGGCATTGCTGGCACTGCAGATTCTGGGAATTACCGACCAGAAGATTCAGGACCAGATCGTCGCCTACCGGAAGCAGATGCACGACCAGGCGGCAGAAAGCGGGGCGCACCTTGACTAAGATGATTCAACAGGGCCAGACGATTGGGATTATCGGCGGGGGCCAACTCGGTCAGATGATGGCCCTCGATGCTAAGCAGACTGGGATGAAGGTCATCGTCCTTGACCCGACTCCCGCCTGTCCAGCCGGTCAGGTCGCGGACGACCAGATCGTCGCTCCCTACGCCGATGTCAAGGCAATTACGGAACTGGCCCGGCGTGCGGATGTTCTGACGTACGAATTTGAAAATGTCGACCTTAATGCCCTAGAAGACGTGGCAGATAAGGCCTATGTTCCGCAAGGGCCCCACCTCCTCTACACGACCAAGAACCGGATTCGGGAAAAGACCTTTCTGCGCAATGCCGGCCTGCAGACGGCCCCCTTCATGGCGGTCAAAAATGCGGCTGACCTGAAAAAGGCAGTCGCCGAGATCGGCTACCCGAGTGTCCTCAAGACTTGCGAGGGCGGCTACGACGGTCATGGTCAGGAGGTCCTGCACAGTGATGCTGACTTGGCAAAGTGCGCGGGAATCCTCTCGACTAAGGACGCCATTCTGGAAGGCTGGGTCCCGTTTAAGCTCGAGTGTTCCGTGATGGTGGCCCGCAACGAAAACGGTGAAGTGACCGTCTTCCCCGTTTCCGAAAATATCCACCACAACGAGATCCTCCACCTCAGCATTGTGCCCGCCCGGATCAGTCCGGCGCTGCAGAAAAAGGCCCAGGAGATGGCGGTTAAGATCGCTCATGCCATCGGCCTGCGCGGGATCCTGGGGGTTGAGATGTTCGTCACCGCCGATGGCCAGATCTACATCAACGAACTGGCACCGCGGCCGCACAATTCCGGCCACTACTCGATTGAGGCCTGCAACTTCTCCCAGTTTGCAATCCATAACCGGGCGATCTGCAACTGGCCATTGCCGCAGATTAAGCTCCTCCAGCCGGTGGTGATGGTCAATGTCTTAGGCCAGCACGTCGCCGGTATCCGCCAGCAGATCGCTAAAAAGCCTAACTGGCATTTCCATGACTACGGAAAGGCGGAGATTCGCCACAACCGGAAGATGGGGCACGTGACCATCCTGACTGATGATATCGAAGCTACCTTGGAAGAAATTGACAATACTGGGATCTGGCAGGAATAAAGTTCGCCTTTACGCCGAATGGTAACCTGTGCGATAATGATGAGGAATAAGAATAGAGAGGATTTTTAACTGATGATTGATCGTTACACAAGTCCAGAGATGAAGAAGATTTGGAGTCTGGAAACCCAGTACCAATGCTGGCTGGAAGTCGAGATTGCGGCCGACGAAGCCTGGAGCAAGCTGGGCCACATTCCGGCAGAGGATGTTGAGGAGATCAAGAAGAATGCCAAGTTCAGCGTGGAAGGGATCGCCGAGATCGAGGCTGTTACCCACCACGATGTGATTGCCTTTACCCGGGATGTCTCCAAGTCCCTCGGTCCGGAACGGAAGTGGGTCCACTACGGTATGACCAGTACCGACGTGGTTGATACTGCTCAAGGGCTGCGGTTGAAAAAGGCGAACGATATCATCCGCCAGGACATCGATAACTTCATGGATGTGCTGAAGGAAATGGCCGAGAAGTACAAGTACACCGTCTGCATGGGCCGGACTCACGGGGTGCACGCGGAACCGACGACCTTTGGGCTGAAGGCGGCCCGCTGGTACTCCGAGATGAAGCGGAACAAGGAACGGTTCGAACACGCTGCCCGCGGGGTTGAAGCCGGGAAGATCTCCGGTGCGGTCGGCACCTTCGCGGAAATCAATCCTTTCGTTGAAAAGTACGTCTGCGACAAGCTCGGTCTGCGGGCCCAGGAGATCTCAACCCAGGTCCTGCCTCGTGACCTGCACGCCGAATACATCGCCACGATTGCCCTGATCGGGACCAGTATGGAAGAGATGGCCACCGAGATTCGTTCTCTCCAACGAACCGAAATCCACGAGGTCGAGGAACACTTCGCCAAGGGGCAGAAGGGTTCTTCCGCCATGCCACACAAGCGGAACCCAATCGGCTCCGAGAATATCTGCGGCTGTGCCCGGGTCCTGCGGGGCTACATGACGCCGGCCTACGAAGACGTTTCCCTCTGGCACGAACGGGACATCTCCCATTCCAGTGCAGAACGGATGATCCTGCCAGACGCTACCTCACTGATCGACTACATGCTGCGGCGCTTTGGCCGGATCCTGAAGAACCTCGACGTCTTCCCAGAGACGATGAAGAAGAACATGGAGAAGACCCTGGGCCTGATCTACTCTGGCCGGGTCCTGCTCAAGCTGGTCAACTCCGGGATGTCCCGGGAGTCTGCCTACGACCTGATCCAGCCATACACTGCCAAGTGCTGGGCTGAACAGATCCCATTCCGGCCACTCCTGGAGGCGGACCCAACGATCCAGAAGCAGCTGACCAAGCAAGACCTCGATGATGCCTTTGATTACCACTGGCACCTCCGTCACGTTGATGATATCTACAAGCGGATCGGCTTGGACTAATTGCAATTAGTAAAAAATGGTTTATGACAATTTTTGCCATGGACCATTTTTTAGTTTGATTAATTAGCCAGCGTGTTGAGATGACTCGCTGGTTATTTTTGTTTTAAATAAAACACGAACTTTAATGTGAAAAATATTTACTTCGTTCCTAGAAACTATTGAAAAAGCTCAACCTGCTTGTTATACTTACTCCATAAATAGCGAATGGTTTTGCACTATTTTAATTTATTGTTCGTATTTTAATTTAGAAGGAGACAACTGAGTGATGGAAAAGTTACTGTACACCGGTAAAGCAAAACAGATGTGGCAAACGGATGATCCCGAAGTCCTGCGGGTGGTCTACATGGACCAGGCAACCGCACTGAATGGGAAGAAGAAGGACCACTTCGCCGGCAAGGGGGCCGCTGCCAAGGGGATCTCGGACCTGGTCTTTAACTACCTGATTGAACACGGGATTGCGACCCACTTCATCAAGCAGCTGTCGCCAACCGAGGACCTGGTCAAGAAGTGCCAGATGTTCCCCCTGGAATTTGTCACCCGGAACGTTATCGCGGGCCACTTCGCCAGCCGTTACGGTCTGAAAGAGGGCAAGGTGCTGGCGGAACCGGTTGAGGAAACCTTCTACAAGAGTGATGAACTCGATGATCCATTCATCAACGAGTCCGCCACGATTGCCCTGGGCATTGCCAGTCACGCCGACCTGGAGAAGATGTGGAGCTTCTGCCGGGAGGTCAACGCCCTGCTCAAGCCGCTCTTTGAAAAGGCCGGGATGCAATTAGTCGACTTTAAGCTCGAATTTGGTCGCCTTGCTGACGGTCAGATTGTCTTGGCCGATGAGTTCTCCCCAGATAACTGCCGGTTATGGGACCTCAAGACCGACCAGCACCTCGACAAGGATGTCTATCGGCGCAAGCTCGCCGATCTGACCAAGACCTACGACGAAGTATTGGACCGGCTGAAGGGTGCCCTAGGAAAGGAGAACTAATTATGACAAACGTTCGGATTTTCGTAACTTACAAGCAATCAGTGTTTGATCCTCAGGGCGAGACGATCAAGGACGCCATCCACAGTCTGGGCCACGATGAGGTCACCGCGGTCAAGGTGGGGAAGTTCTTCGACGTCACGATCGATGCCACCGGGGACGCCGTTGATAAGACCGTCAAGGAGATCGCCGACCAGCTGCTGGTCAACTTCAACATGGAGACCTACCGCTACCAAGTACTGGAGGAAGCAGAATGAAAATCGCCGTAATTGTTTTTCCGGGTTCGAACTGTGATGTCGACCTGTATGAAGCATTGGGCAGTGTCTGTGGCGCGGACGTCGAGTACGTCTCCCACCACGAGCACAGCCTGGCGGGCTTCGATGCAGTGATGTTGCCGGGGGGCTTTTCCTACGGTGACTACTTGCGTGCCGGGGCAATTGCCCGTTTCACCAACATCATGCCGGCAATTATCAAGATGGCCAATGAAGGCAAACCGGTCTTTGGCACCTGCAACGGGTTCCAGATTCTGACTGAAGCGGGCCTGCTGCCGGGAGCACTGAAACGTAACGACAGCCAGCGCTTCGTCTGCAAGACCGTCCCGCTGGAAGTGGTCAATAATCAGACCCTGTTCACGAGCCAGTACCAGCCGCATGAACGGATCAACTTACCAATTGCTCACGCCGACGGGAGCTTTTACGCCGACCAGGCCACCCTGGATCGGCTGGAGGCTAACCACCAGGTCGTCTTTCGTTATGCAGAGGAGAATCCAAATGGTAGTTTGCGAAATATTGCTGGAATTACTAACCAGCGTGGCAACGTTCTGGGAATGATGCCACATCCCGAACGCGCGGTTGAAGCAATCTTAGGAAACACTGATGGCTTGCGGCTGTTCAAGTCGCTGCTGGCTAACGGACGTGTGAAAGTGGGGGAATAAGCAATGGAGCAGGCAATGACGCCCGAAGAGATCAAAGAACAGAAGCCGTACCTGGACTGGAGCCTGAGCGAGGACGAGTACAACTACATCAGTGAAAAGCTGCTCGGCCGGCTGCCCAACTACACCGAAACCGGTCTGTTTGCGGCGATGTGGAGCGAACACTGCTCCTACAAGAAGTCCAAGCCGGTTCTCCGCCTCTTTCCGAACAAGAGCGACCGGGTTATCCAGGGCCCTGGCGAGGGTGCCGGGGTTGTGGACATCGACGACGGTCAGGCGGTGGTCTTCAAGGCCGAGAGTCATAACCACCCAACCACGGTTGAACCCTACCAGGGGGCCGCAACTGGGGTCGGTGGCATCCTGCGGGACATCTTCAGTATGGGGGCCCGGCCAGTAGCATCGCTCGACTCACTGCACTTTGGCGAGCTCGACAATGCAACTACCCGGATGAAGGTCGATGGCACCGTTCGCGGGATCGGTGATTACGGTAACTGCATGGGAATTCCAACAATTGCCGGTGAGACCACCTTTGACCCCTGCTACCAGGGCAATGTGCTCTGCAACGCAATGAGTGTCGGTCTGATGGACCAGAAGGATATCCAGCAGGGGAAGGCCGCCGGGGTCGGCAACGCTGTGATGTACGTCGGTGCTAAGACCGGCCGGGACGGCATTCACGGGGCTACCTTTGCCTCCGCAGACTTCAGCGACGAAAACGCCACCCAACGGTCCGCCGTCCAGGTTGGTAATCCCTTCATGGAAAAACTCCTGCTGGAGGCCTGCCTGGAACTGATTACCAAGCACCCCGACTGGCTGGTCGGAATCCAGGACATGGGGGCCGCCGGAATTGTTTCCTCCAGTGCCGAGATGGCCTCAGAAGGGAAGAGCGGCATGGACCTCGACTTAGACCTGGTTCCGCAACGGGAAACCGGGATGTCCGCCTACGAGATCATGCTGAGCGAATCCCAGGAGCGGATGCTGCTCTGCGTTAACAAGGGCCACGAGGAAGATGTTAAGAAGATCTTTGACTTCTACGACCTCGATGCCGTTACGATCGGGCGGATCACGACTGGTCACCAGTACGTTCTCCACCACGATGGCCAGGTGGTCTGCGACATTCCGGTTGCCAGCCTGACTGATGATGTCTTAGAAGAAGCCAGCGAAGAGCGTAAACCGGCCCGGATCACTGCGGCTGAACAACAACCGGCCTGGCAGCCCCAGATTGATGATCCGGCTGCCACCTTGAAACAACTGCTTGCTCAGTCGACCATTGCCGACAAGAGCAGCTTCTACCAGCAGTATGATTCCCAAGTCCGGACCTCGACCGTGGTCGGCCCCGGAAGTGATGCGGGAGTCCTGCGAGTGCGCGGTACCCACAAGGGCCTGGCAATGACCACCGATGGCAACGGCCGCTTCGTCTACCTCAATCCCGAGGTGGGTGGCCAGATGGCGTTAGTGGAAGCTGCCGCCAACATCATTTCAGCCGGCGCCCAGCCCCTGGCGATCACTGATTGTCTGAACTATGGTGATCCGAACGATCCGGAGATTTTCTGGGAACTCCACCAGTCAGTTAAGGGGATGGCCGCAGCCTGCCGGACCTTCGACACGCCGGTGATTTCCGGGAATGTCTCCCTGTACAACGAGAACAATGGTCAAGCCATTCACCCAACACCGATGGTCGGAATGGTCGGCCTGATCAAGAACATTGACCGGGTGGTTCCAAGCTTTGTCCAGCATGCCGGTGACCGGGTTTACCTGGTTGGCCAAACTCGCGATGACTATGCCGGTTCGGAGTTGCAGAAGATGCTGACGGGCGAGATCAGTGGGGTCGTTCAATTCTTCGACCTTGACCGGGTACACGACTACATGACCCGCCTGCTGCACACGATGGAGAATGGGCACGTGGCCAGCTGCCACGATCTTAGCGAGGGTGGCCTCGGGGTGGCCCTGGCAGAGACCCTCTTTAAGACTGACCGAGGATTAAGCCTCAATCTCCGCCACCTAACTGGGGCCCAGCTGTTCAGCGAGACGCCGGGACGCTTCGTGGTGACGGTGCGGCCCGACCACGCAGCAGCGTTTGAGCAGGACCTCGGTGATGCCGCCCAGCTAGTCGGCGAAGTTACTAACACCCATTGGTTAGAAGCCCACCTGGCTAACAGTGAATTGAACCTCAACATTGATGAGTTACAGCAGATCTGGGAGGAGGCAATCCCGTGCCTAATGAAATCAAAGGACTAAATGAAGAATGTGGGGTCTTTGGCGTCTTCGGGGCCCCAGATGCCGCCCATCTGACCTACTACGGCCTCCATACTCTGCAACACCGGGGGCAGGAGGGGGCCGGAATCGTGTCGACTGATGGTGAAAACCTCTACCAGCACCGTGACCGTGGACTGCTGGCCCAGGTCTTCGCCGACCCGGCCGAGCTCAAACGGCTGGTTGGCGACTCTGCCATTGGACACGTCCGTTACGGTACCAGCGGTCATAATTCGATCGCCAACGTCCAGCCCTTCCTCTTTCGTTTCCATGACGGGGACATCGCCCTGGCTCACAACGGCAACCTGACCAATGCCGTTACCCTCCGTCGCCAGCTAGAGGACGACGGGGCGGTTTTTCAATCGGATTCGGACACGGAAATCCTGATCCACCTGATCCGCAAGCACATCCGGGAAGGCTTTATTCCCGCCCTCAAGAAGAGCCTTAATCAGGTGCACGGCGGTTTTGCCTTCCTGCTCCTGCAAAAGGATCGGCTGGTGGCGGCACTGGATCCCAATGGCATTCGGCCCCTTTGTATCGGCCAGCTGGCCAACGGTGCCTATGTGGTGGCCAGTGAGACCTGCGCCCTCGACATCGTTAACGCCAGCTTTGTCCGTGATGTCCAACCAGGGGAGCTGATCGTGATCGACCGGGACGGCCTGCACATCGACCACTACACCACCGATACCCGCTTGGCGATCTGCTCAATGGAATATATCTACTTTGCCCGTCCTGACTCCATCATCCACGGGGTGACGGTGCACAACGCCCGCAAGAAGATGGGGCGGCTGCTGGCCCGTGAGCACCCGGTTGATGCTGACATGGTGATCGGGGTGCCAAACTCCTCACTTTCCGCGGCCAGTGGTTATGCCGAAGAGTCCGGCCTGCCATATGAGATGGGGCTGATTAAGAGCCAGTACGTGGCCCGGACCTTCATCCAGCCGACCCAGGCCCTTCGTGAGCAGGGAGTGCACATGAAGCTCTCCGCTGTTCGTGGGGTTGTCAGTGGTAAACGGGTGGCTGTGGTCGACGACTCCATCGTCCGCGGCACAACCTCTAAGCAGATCGTCAAGATGCTCCGTGATGCCGGGGCCAAGGAAGTTCACCTGTTGATCTCGTCCCCACCGTTCCGTTTTCCATGCTTCTACGGGATCGACATTTCAACCCGGTCGGAACTGATGGCGGCGCACTACTCGGTTGAGGAGATGCGCCAGCAGATCGGGGCCGACAGCCTGAACTTCCTGAGCGTCGCCAGTCTGATCAAGGCCATCAGCGTGCCCGATGCTGGGGATGCCCCTGATGGCGGGCTGACGGTGGCCTACTTCACGGGGAAGTACCCGACCCCGCTCTATGACTACGAGGCTGGGTACCTGAAGTCGCTGAATGAACAGGAATTGCGTGCGCAAAGGAGGCAGTGAGGATGAATCGATACCAAGAAGCGGGCGTTGATGTCAACGCGGGCTATGAGCTAGTCCGCCGCATCAAGTCTGCTGTTAAGTCCACCGCACGACCGGGGATGATGACTGGAATCGGGAGCTTTGGCGGCATGTTCGATTTAGGCGCGTTACACGTGAAACATCCCGTGCTGGTTTCCGGTACCGATGGGGTGGGGACCAAGCTGCTGCTCGCCCAAAAGCTGGATAGGCACGACACGATCGGTATTGACGTCGTAGCAATGTGTGTCAACGACGTCCTGGCCCAGGGTGCCGAACCGCTCTACTTCTTGGACTACATTGCCACGGGTCATAATAACCCAGCCAAGATGGCCGCGATCGTCAAGGGGGTAGCAGCAGGCTGCCGTGACGCCGGGGCTGCCCTGGTCGGTGGTGAGACCGCCGAGATGCCAGACATGTATGCCAAAGAAGAATATGACCTGGCTGGCACCATTACCGGGGTTGCCGAGAAGGACCACCTGCTGACAGCCGAACTGCCCCAAGATGGCGATGTCCTGCTGGGCCTCCCGTCCAGTGGTCTCCACTCTAACGGCTTTTCCCTGGTGCGGCAGATCCTCTTCAAGGATCACGACGTTCAATTGACCGACCGCCCTGCAGCACTGGGTGGTCAGACGGTGGGCGACGTCCTGCTGACCCCGACTAAGATCTATGTCCGTCAGGTCTTGCCGCTGGTGCGGGCTGGCCTGCTCCACGGGATTAGCCACATTACCGGCGGCGGCCTGATCGAAAATGTGCCCCGGATGTTTGGCGACCGGCTTCAGGCGGTGATTGACAGTCAATCCTGGCCGCGGTTGCCGATTTTCGAATACCTGAAGGACCTCGGCCGCCTCGATCCGGCGGACTGTTTCCAAACCTTTAACATGGGGATCGGCATGGTTCTGGCTGCAGCGCCGACCCAGGCCACGACTGTTCAGCGGCGGTTGCAGGATGCTGGTCAAAATAGCTACCCAATCGGTCGGCTGCGACAACGGCCGGCGGATGAAGCAAAGATTGTAATTAAGTGAGGCGTTTGAGATGAAAATCGCAATTTTAGCGTCTGGTAACGGGACCAACTTCGAAGTCCTGGCCAAGCATTTCCAAGCAGGCGACCTCCCCGGTGAGCTGGCCCTGCTCTTTTGCAATCACCCGGATGCGCCGGTGATGGCCCGGGCAAAGCGCCTGGGCGTCCCCGCCGTCAGTTTTACCGTCAAGTCCTGTGGCGGCAAGGCGGCTTACGAGGAGAAACTATTAGCCGTCCTTCAGGAGTATCAGATTGATTTCATCGCCCTGGCTGGTTACCTCCGGGTGGTGGGACCAACGATCCTGGAACATTACGACCACCGGATCATCAACCTTCACCCGGCCTGGTTGCCTGAATATCCCGGCCTCCACTCGATTGAACGGGCCTTTGCTGACCATCGTTCCCAAACTGGGGTGACGGTCCACTACATTGACGCCGGCCTGGATTCCGGCCCAATCATTGCCCAGTGTCACGTCCCCATTCTAGAGACGGACACGGAGGAAAGCCTGGAGCGTCGGGTTCACGATACTGAACACCAGCTTTACCCGTTAGCATTGAAACAAGCGTTGACTGCATTGAACAAAAAGGAGAATTAACTCATGAAACGTGCATTGGTAAGTGTATCTGATAAGACAAACCTGGTTTCCTTCGTCAAGGGACTGGCCGCAAACGGCTACGAGATTGTTTCGACCGGTGGAACCAAGAAGGTCCTCGATGACGCTGGCATTTCAACCATCAGTATTGAAGACGTTACTCACTTCCCAGAGATCCTCGACGGCCGGGTTAAGACCCTGAACCCGTACGTTCACGGCGGTCTGCTGGCCCGGCGCGAACTGCCGGAACACATGGCCACTTTGAAGAAGCTCAACATCACCCCAATCGACCTGGTCTGCGTCAACCTCTACCCATTTAAGGAGACGATTGAGAAGCCGGGTGTCAAGCTGGCCGATGCCATTGAAAACATCGATATCGGTGGCCCATCGATGGTGCGGTCCGCTGCCAAGAACTACCGCGACGTAACTGTCGTGGTTGACCAGGCCGACTATGACACGGTGCTGGGCGAGATCAAAGATGGCGGCGACACCACCCTGGATACCCGGGCCAAGCTGGCAGCCAAGGCCTTCCGCCACACTGCCGCCTACGATGCCCTGATCTCCCAGTACCTGACCAAGCAGGTCGGCCTGGAGGACCCTGAACAACTGACGATGACCTGGGACCTGAAGGAAACGATGCGCTACGGGGAAAACTCACACCAGAAGGCCTGGTTATACGAAGATGCCCTGCCAAAGAGCTACTCCGTCCTGAGTGCTAAGCAGCTGCACGGGAAGAAGCTTTCCTACAACAACATCAAGGACGCCGACGAGGCCCTGCGCTGCATCCGGGAGTTTGATGAACCAACCGTGGTCGCCATGAAGCACATGAACCCGTGTGGAATTGGCCGCGGTGAAACCCTTGAACAGGCCTGGGACCGGGCCTACACCGCCGACCCCGTTTCGATCTTCGGTGGGGTGATCGCCCTTAACCGCCGGGTCGACCTGGCAACGGCCCAGAAGATGCACAAGATCTTCCTGGAAATCGTGATTGCCCCCGGCTTTGACGACGATGCCTACGCAATCCTGGCCAAGAAGAAGAATATCCGCCTGCTCAGCCTGGACTTCTCTAAGAAGGACGAACCAGCCCGCCACGAACTGGTCACCGTCATGGGTGGGGCCCTGATGCAGGAACAGGATACCCTAAAGGAGGACTACCACGACTGGAAGTGCGTCACCGATGTCCAGCCAACCGAGGAACAGCTCAAGAACCTGATGTTTGCCTGGAAGGCCGTCAAGCACGCCAAGTCCAACGCCATTGTCCTGGCCAACGACGAGCGGACCCTGGGTGTCGGCGAGGGTCAGCCGAACCGGATTGACTCCCTGAAGATCGCCGTCAAGCACGCTGGTGACGCGATCGATGACCGGACCGTCATGGCCTCAGACGCCTTCTTCCCGTTCGGTGACTGTGTCGAATACGCCGGTAAGCACGGGATCAAGGCTGTTGTTCAACCAGGCGGCTCCATTCGGGACCAGGAGTCAATCGACATGGCAAACAAGTATGGAATTGCGATGGTGACGACCGGTATTCGTCACTTCCGTCACTAGAATAGGCTGGGGTGTCATAAATGGTAGAAGAAGTAAACGTACTAGTTGTTGGCGAGGGTGGTCGTGAATTTGCCATCGCCCGTAAACTCCAGGAGAGTCCCCGGGTTAAACAGGTCTACTGCGCGCCCGGCAACGTGGGGATGCCGGCAGTCGGCGTCCAGCCGGTGGGCATTGCCGAAACTGACTTTGCCGGCCTGATCCGCTTTGCCAAGGAGCACCAGGTAACCTGGACTTTTGTGGGCCCCGAGGACTGCCTGGTCGACGGGATCGTCGATGACTTCCGGGCGGCGGGCCTGCTGGCGTTTGGTCCGACTGCCCGGGCGGCCCAGCTGGAGGGCTCCAAGGACTATGCCCTCAATTTCATGAATAACTACGGGGTACCAACCGCCCGCCATGCCTCCTACCGTGACCAGGCCAGTGCCATTGCCAACGTCGACCAGTTCGGCTTTCCGGTGGTGATTAAGGAAAACGGCCTGGCTGGGGGCAAGGGGGTCGTGATCGCCCCAGACAAGGAAACTGCTGTCCAGACAATCAAGGAGATGTTCGATCGTGGGCAGGCCCGGCTGGTGTTGGAAGAATGCCTGACGGGTCCCGAATACTCTATGTTTGTCCTCTTGAGCGATGACCAGTACCGGATCCTGCCGATGGCCCAGGACCATAAACGGGCCTTTGACGGTGACCGCGGCTCTAACACCGGGGGCATGGGTGCCTATAGTCCGCTGCCCCAGCTGAGTGCAGCCGACCGCCAGGCGATGATCGACCAGGTGGTGGAACCGACTGTTCATGGCTTAGTAGCGGGAAATTATCACTACCATGGCATCCTCTATATCGGCCTGATTATGACCCCGGCTGGCCCTAAGGTGATCGAGTACAACGTTCGCCTGGGAGACCCCGAGACTCAGGTGATCCTGCCGCGGCTGAAGACCGACCTCTTTGAGCTGGTGGATGCCGCACTGCATGATCAACCGCTGCCGGCAGTGGCGGTTAATCCGGCTGCCTGCCTGGGCGTCGTGCTGGCTTCCAAGGGCTACCCGACCAATCCGCTGCACGGGCAGCCCCTCGGTCGTCTGCCTCAAGCGGCGGGAATTGACCTGGACTACGCCAACGTCACTGGCAGCTTAGATAACCTCCGGGGCAACGGCGGTCGTCTGCTGATGGTGCTCGCGCAGGCGGATAACCTGCAGGCGGCGCATGACCGGGTTTACAACTACCTGGCGAATCTGGATGAGCCGGATTGTTTCTACCGTCACGACATCGGTGCCAAGGCCGGATTAAATTAATTATAAGAAGACTCCCAACTGCTATTGGCTGGGAGTCTTTCTTACTACAATGGACTTACTAAATAAAGAAATGAGGAGATGACGATGAGAAAAAATAATAACCGCCTGATTGGCCTGACAGTACTAGCCGTTGTAATCATGCATATCCTGGCCGAAAGCAATCTGCTGGCCGCCGGCTGGTCACGCGTCCTTGACACGGCCGCCTCGCTGCTGGTGGTGGTTACCATTGCCTACATTGCCCTGGGCAAGCACGCCAACGTGAGCATCCTCAGCGGTTCCCGGCGCGAACTTGCTGGGCGGCACCAAGATTTACCTCGGCCCCGGGGATGGTCAGGTGGTGATCGATGCCAGCTTCATCAATATCATGGGTGGCGGCGATATCTACCTGCCGGCCGGCTAGCGGGTGGAGGACCATTCACTGAAGCTGCTCGGCGGGGTAACCGATAAGCGGTGTACCCATGTTACCGGCCCGGCGCTGACGATGCGGGTGAGTGGCTTCCTCCTGTTCGGTGGGGTGACCATCCGGGAGCTTCCTCAGGCGGCGGCCAGCCCAGTATCGTGAGCTGTTTCACGAAAAGCCAGCATTTTGCGGGGCTGCCTATTGGCATTTATCGGTGATTGGATTAAAATGATAAGGAAATGCAATTGCATGGTATTTTAAGAAGAAAGAGGTCAAAGATAATATGGCTAAATTAGTACTGATTCGTCACGGTCAAAGTGAATGGAACCTGGCTAACAAGTTCACTGGTTGGATCGATGTTGACTTGAGCGAAAAGGGTGTTGAACAAGCTAAGGAAGCTGGTAAGGCCCTTAAGGAACACGGGATCGAGTTCGACTACGCTTACACTTCTGTTCTGAAGCGTGCCATCAAGACGTTGCACTACGCTCTTGAAGAATGTGACCAACTTTGGATTCCTGAAACCAAGACTTGGCGTTTGAACGAACGTCACTACGGTGCTCTGCAAGGCCTTAACAAGAAGGCTACTGCTGAAAAGTACGGGGACGAACAAGTTCACATCTGGCGTCGTTCATACGATGTTCTGCCTCCATTGCTGAAGGCTACCGACGAAGGTTCTGCTCTGCACGACCGTCGTTACGCTAACCTGGACCCACGGACTGTTCCAGGTGGTGAAAACTTGAAGGTTACCCTGGAACGGGTTATCCCATTGTGGCAAGACGAAATTGCGCCAAAGCTTTTGGATGGCAAGAACGTTATCATCGCTGCCCACGGTAACTCCCTCCGTGCTTTGAGCAAGTACATCGAAAACATTTCCGACGAAGACATCATGAACTTGGAAATGGCTACTGGTCAACCAGTTGTTTACGACTTCGATGACAAGCTGAACGTTCTCAGCAAGGAAAAGTACTAAAATAGCGACTTTTCGCTAATATAAACTACTGCTGGCCTGTTTGCCCAACCCGCAGCCAGCAGTAAAAGATTCCCGACCATTCTCGATGATCGGGAATTTTCTTATCTTTAAAATTTTGAAAAGATTGAGAAGATCTTTGGGAATGAATTGTGGTCCGAGTCAATTGTGTTATGATGGAAAATAAATTAAATGTAGATGGAGTCGATTTGTTAAGATGAAAAAGCAACATAGTTTACCGTTAAAGAGCTTCATCAAGGAGCTCAAGGCCCTGGTAAAGCCTGATTATCTCAAGGCGATGTGGCCAGTCGGCGGGATTGCCATTATTTTTATTGCCCTGACCTGCATCCTTAGTTTCCTTGCTGCCAGCGTGATGTCATCAATGATGATGAGCGTCATGATGATCATGTATGGGATGGCCTCACCGGTTGCCCTGCTGATGGGACTGTTGGAGGTCCTGGGGGCTGCCGCAATTTCAATTGCCCTGTCCTTCTTCTTCAACTTCTTCATGGTGGCCATCCAGTACACCTACCAGGATCGGCTGGCGCACCCTGAACAGCCGGTCAGTGCCGGTTCCATCTGGATGCACTACAAGCACCTGCGGAAGAACCAGGTATGGCGGATTGCCCTGTACATCGGATTGTTCATCTTCCTGTGGAGCCTGCCGCTGGACATCATCGGCGGCCTGGTCGGCGGGATGACCAAGAGCACCGTTTGGCCGCTGATCATCCGGATCGTCAACGACATCGTGATCCTCTGGAAGGCCCTGGAATACTCCCAGTCCTACTTCCTGTACCGGGAGAAGCAGCCGCAGTTCCTCGGCCAGTCCATGCGGCACGCACTGACGGCCAGCCGGCGGTTCATGGATAGCCGCAAGTGGAACTACCTGTGGATCAACGTGGTCTGCGAGGTACTGCCAGTCCTGATCTGGGTCCTGATCTTCGGTGGGTTGGCCTTCTACGGGAACTACACCGCTACCTATGTTCTGACCTACGTAGGTCTGGCTCTGGTAATCATTGGGATCGCCTGCTACTTACCAGTGATCCTGGCGGCGGGGACTCTGTACTATGTTAAGAGCAAGGATGAACCGGATCCGGTTGACATCGACACGGCCTTCAAGGATACTTTCAAGCCTGTGGCCGAACTGACTGGTGAAGCATATGTTCACGAAGTTTACACGCCTGCTAAGCCCAAGAAGCAACCATCACCAATTGCTAAGAAGGACGACGAACCCAAGCGCGAGGCTAAAAAAGACGAATAAAAATTCTTTAAGGAAGCAGCCGCATTGACTGCTTCTTTTTTGTTTGGCCTTGACATGGTTGTGAGCCAGCTAGTACAATAACGGCAATATCAAAGGCAATGCGTTGGGCATAGTAGCCGGTCTGGTGGACAAGAAGAGAGTTCGCGGTTGTTGCAAGCGGACCAATCCGGGCTGGTAAATTACACCGAACGGGCCTTTCACACTGAACGGATCGTCTCGTTATCGACGGAGAGTGGTGGCCCCCAGCGGGTCGCAATTCAAGGTGGTAACGCGGTAAATCGTCCCTGACTTCAGCAGAAGTTGGGGACTTTTTTAGTATCCGGGACTTTTAATAAAATGGAGGAATGGCAGATGAACATTATTGACGAATTGAAGTGGCGGGGTGCGATCAACCAGGGCACGGACCTTGATGCGTTAAAAGAACTGACGGATAACAATAAGATTGCCCTTTACTGCGGGACCGATCCAACCGGGGACAGTCTCCATATCGGTCACCTGATTCCGTTCATGATCCTTAAACGGTTCCAGCTAGCGGGGCACCACCCGGTTATCATCATTGGTGGGGGTACTGGTGCGATCGGTGACCCGTCTGGGCGGAAGTCCGAACGGCAGCTGCAGACGATGGACCAGGTTCATCATAACGAGGAAGCTCTGACCGCGCAGATGAAGAAGCTCTTCGGGACCGAGAACTTCACGATTGTTAACAACTACGACTGGCTTTCCAAGATCAGCCTGCTGGACTTCCTGCGGGACTACGGTAAGCTGTTCAACATCAACACGATGCTGAACAAGGAAGTTGTCGCTAGCCGTCTGGAAGCCGGGATCTCCTTTACGGAATTCACTTACCAGATTCTGCAGTCCGTCGACTTCCTGCACCTTTACCGGAACAACAATGTCCAGTTGCAAATCGGTGGTTCTGACCAGTGGGGTAACATCACGGCCGGAATTGACCTGATCCACAAGGTTGAAGGTCCTGACACGAAGGTATACGGCCTGACGATTCCATTGATGCTGAAGGCGGACGGTACCAAGTTTGGCAAGACCGCTGGTGGGGCTGTCTGGCTGGATCCGAAGAAGACGTCCCCATACGAGTTCTACCAATTCTGGATTAACCAAGATGACCGGGACGTTGTGAAATACCTGAAGTACTTCACCTTCCTTTCCAAGGAGGAGATCGACGACCTGGCAGAAAAGGTTGAGAAGGAACCTTGGAAGCGGGAAGCCCAACGCCGCCTGGCCGAAGAAGTGACAAAGTTCGTTCATGGTCCGGAAGCAGTTGAAGAAGCCGAACGGATCAGTAAGGCTCTCTTCTCCGGCGATGTTGCCGACCTGTCCGTGGATGAGATTGAACAGGGCTTCAAGAACATGCCATCAGTTGACGTTGAGAATAAGAAGGAAAACATCGTTATCTGGCTAACCGATAACGGAATTGAACCTTCTCGGCGGCAAGCCCGTCAGGATGTTTCCAATGGTGCCATTCGGATCAACGGTGAGAAGGTTGACGATGTTGATGCTGAGATCGATCCAAGTACTCACTTCAACGGTAAGTTTGTGATTGTCCGGAAGGGGAAGAAGCACTACTTCCTGGCCCGGGTAAAATAAATGAAAAATAAATAGTTAATAAAACGACGATTTCTCCATGCTATTCGATGGTGAGATCGTCGCTTTTTTAGTTAAAGTGGAACTTTTGTTTGATATGAGCTATCAATATTTCGTAAATCGTCAGATTTTGGACTGATGACGAGAAATTGGCGGTTGACGGGTAGAGCGATTCACGGTATAGTAGTTTACGTTGTCACGGAGGTTGAGTAATCAACCGGGTTTAGTTAGCAAAATTTGTTGTTGACGAGCTGGTGACAACATGATATATTATTTAAGTTGCTTGTTGTTCAGTAGTTGAGGAAAAGTTCTTGACAGCTTTAGACAACGGTGATAAAATAACTTTGCTAGTTATCTACTAGCGAGGTAGACCTTTGAAAACTGAACAAAGTTTTGACGAACTAAATGTGTAGGGTCTTCAATCACTTCGGTGATTAGAAG
>NZ_CANCWK010000005.1:0-71188 GCF_947381495.1 Limosilactobacillus galli
CAATTAGTATAAAAAATTGTAGGAAAACCGACAATTTCAAATCGGTGTTTTCCTACATTTTAGAACCGGTGTTAACAATATGGGTGAATACGAGGTAGCTGATAGTGATGATTAAAGAATATCGGAAAAAGACGACTATCAAGGCGGAGCAGTTCGACGGATCCGTGGAGATGGCGAAAAAGTATGACATTGAACGCGGTGACACTGGTGGTGGCTATGAGTATTACCTGCCAATTAATGAAGGAGACATGGCCTTTGATGAAGGCGATTGGATCGAAACTGGCATTGATGGAGAGCACTGGGCCATTGATAGTGACATCTTCCGGCGGACGTATGAGGAGGTTAAGGGCAATGATTAAATTACCGCCACTTAGCCCTGAGGTCAGTTTAACTGTCACATCGGAGCCTAATTGCTATAGCTTTAATAAGAATTTTCGCGCTTTATTACTCGGATATAGGCGTATTAAGCCAATTAAGCGAACCAGAAAACGTCAGATTGAGCGGGCCGAGTTAATGGACCACACAGGCTATGAATGGTCGCAATGGTGGCATAAGACAGTAAAAAAACCGAAGAGGTGGATGTAGTGCTAAGTTATGAAGACTCACATTGTAAGAGATGCGGCAAAGTGGATAGCCTTGCTTGGATGCAGCGGGGTTTGTGCAGTGATTGCTGGAAAAAAGAAAGACTAGAAGAGGTTCGTGCAAGCCTTAATGGGGATGAACCAGACACTTTTAGTGACGAATATATCGTATGCCCTTATTGTGGTGCTGTGCTTATTGATTCAGAAGATGTATTTGAATTTCCAGAGCTATATGACGATGGGGAACATCAAGAAATTTGCGAAGAGTGTGGTAAAAAGTTCAAGGTTGAAACGATGGTTAGTTATAGCTGGGAGACACATAAGATGGAGGAATAGCGATGGAACTCAAGAAATTAGAAAAGCCATATAAAGCTGAGACAAACCTCGAACGCTTTGCCAAAGCTCAAGATTTAATTACTTCAGCCATTTTTAGTGGCTGGAAAATTGATTTTGAAACTGAGCCTAACGAAGATTACGAGGCAAGCGATGATGAGGAATACCCATCATTAATCAAGACTTATGTTTGGGCACCTGAGCGCTGGGACGAGGACTACATTCAAGAGCTATATTTTCTAAATTGGTTTTACCCTCAGGCTGCAATCGAGTTAGCATCCGCTCTGAAAAAAGTTATCAAAAATTACAATTGCCCGTACTGCTCAATGCTAAATGGTACTGGTAAAACGTGGAGATATGGTCAGCTTGAGGATAAGGAATGCATTGCTTTTGACAAGGTAGAAAATAGCTACATTCTTACGGATTACGATGACTTCACTGCTTGCAATCAGACCGGGTTCATAAAAATATCTAGCTGTCCATTTTGTGGGAGGAGCCTTAACTAATGAAATTAAGTAAGAAGCAGAGAGAGTGCCCGTATTGTCATGTCATTCACGGTAAGCCAACTTTACCAATTTTTGATGGTAATCTTGTTAATGATAAAGACGGGAGAAAAACAGAAGTTACCATTATCAAAGATCCAGATTTATCGGCTTTTGTTGCTATCTTAGAAAATACCAATTACTCAACGGAATACGATAGAACAACGCCTAGAGCTAGTTTTTGCCCAATGTGTGGGCGCCCGTTGAACGAGGAGTCAGAGTGATGAAATACAAAGATGCAATTAAGGCTGCAAAGGATGGTGCATTGATCACTGACGGTGAGCATGTCTACAAAATCATTGGTCCTAAGACCTTTTCTGATAATCTGCCAGGTTTCATCATTCAGCGACAAACACGAGGCGTACCGTTTGATGAGATTGATGTTGATCCAATAACAGTCACAAATATAGGGAGGTTGAAGAAATGAAATCAAAGAAGAAATCTAATCGAACTAAACGCCGGCGCAAACTTAACCGGCGAAAGGAACACAAGAAGCTTAAAAATTCATTGGAGGGCATCAAATGAGTAACACCAAGAAACGTATTTTAGTTGTGACTTCTGTAATTGTTGTGATTTTAGCATTACTTGGGGGATGCTCCCACTGGTACTTTAATAAGACAGCAAGTGGAGGAAGAATTAGTAAGGATTTCAAGTCAGAAATGAATAATGGTATTCCTCGTGAGATTAAAGTTTATAACGCAGACGGTAAGGTCATCATGGAGGAAAAGGGCAAGTTTGACATCAAGCATTCAAGCCGCTCGTTGCAATATGTTGATCAGAATAATCGTAAGCACAATATCTATTTCGGGGATAATTCTACGGTAACAGTAGATGAACTGAAGTAAATAAAAAAGCCACACCGGTTGGTGCAGCTCCTAAATATCAAACAAAATAATTATATCACAATAAGGGAGCGTACTGAAGATGGCTTTATTTCAGGAATTAGACGTAGATGGAACCTATCATGCCGTGCAGTGGTTTTTCTATGATCGCTACCCGGTCATTAAGCGCAGGTCGGGAGCATGGGACGATTATAGTTCACCTTCACTGGACGGAATGCCCAAAGCTCCCTCTGCAGGTAATACGTCCGAGCAATCAATGATTCAGCATAGCGAATATGCCAGCGCTTATTATGCAGTGCATTACGCGGTCGGGGGATGCAGTCGAGATAGTCAAATCATCATCAAAGGTAAATACCTCGGTAACTTGTCCGATGCTGAAGTCCGTGAACGACTGCTTATCAATGGCAATGGTGCATTTCGACGCCGTGTGAAAAAGGCATGTTGTGAGTTTGCCGACTGCATTGATCCAGCGTGTGAAAAATTCCATGTCAAGCGGGGAAAGAATGATCTCATCCCCAAACTACGTCGGTATATTTCAACACATGCGTGAGATATACGATTTCGGGTCATTCTTGGGTCATTGATTGGTCATCGATGGGTCAATTTTGGGTTGAAAATGGGTCAAAATTGGGTTCATCATGGGTCATTCTTATGTAGCATAATGGTATTGTCGCAAAGATAGCGGCGAGCCATCAAAGTACATTTCCTTTGTGCTTAGGCAAGCCTTTAACTACCTGAATAATATGGACTTAAGAGGAGAGACGTCCTGCGTAGCTCATTACTCAGGATCTCGAATTAAGCGGCGGAAAGTCAGAAGACACTTGATTGTGCAAGCTGCCAAATGGGAGCAAAGCCCATTATTCCGCATTGAGACTATCAACCATTAACACCGGTTTTTACAGGTATCGAATGATTCTCATTTGGCATTATATGCCTCCCTTGTTGGATAAAAGCGTAAATGTTTCACAACTAACTGCCGCTCTGATAGTCTCAGGCGTCCATGCAATGAGCAGAAGAGTACGTAGCCTAACTCAACGGCTAGAGGGCTACACCATAGAGTACCAGCACCGTTACAGGCGTTCGCGGAAAAGTTCGACCGGGTGCGGAGGCTTGCGTGCTCTATATATGCTGATGTAGCTCAGCTGGTAGAGCAGTGGAGTGAAGTTCCACGTTGCGGCGGTTCGATCCCGTCCATCAGCATTGCTCGCTTGGTGGGCCTGAGCGAGTGGCCAACGTCCTACGGTTAGGGCATGGTTATGCTTTTCCCATGCATGAAGCTGGTTCGACTCCGGCTCTTGGCTTTCAAGGCAAATTATGAGAAAGAAGGAACACCTACTTTACGTTCCATGCCTTGAGCGTCCGCAACGACGGTAAACTACGATCATTTTATTTTTTACCTCAGCCTGGTTATTATGACCGGGCTTTTGTATTATATGGATGAGGTGAAAATAAGATGTTAGAAATGTTAAAAAACGCGAATTGGAATATTGTTATTTCTGTGTTGATTTTATTTGGCTTATGGGCCGTAAATGCTAACCTAAAGGAATTACCTAAAATGATTCGAGATATGTTAAAGCAGAATCGTGAGTATAAGAGTAATCACGACTTACAGATCGAATCATATTTTAGGCAGGCAAGTAATGAGGATTTACAAGCGATACTTAATAGATGGACTTCTTTCATTACCAACATGGAAAAGGCTGCTCAGGAAATGAGTTCTGAAGATGGTACTGATGAATATGTAAAGTTAGAACATAAAACAATAATGTATGGATCTCCACGAACAGTACATGCAGTGGCTGCAATGCAACATTTTGAATATTGCGAAGACAAAAACAAGCCCGATCCCTATAAATTGATGATGTATATGGCCACAATTGCTTGCAGCTTAAAACGTGATTTTACTGGATACGAAGTCAATCCAATATCTTTGCTGGAAATAAAGATAAGCGATTTCGATGAATATGCTGACAAGTTTGCTAAATATAACAAAGAAATTCAAAAGGAACTTGATCAAGCAGAAAAAGTTGGTTATGTAAAATGATATTTTCTATTTTATTAGGATTACTAATCTGTATAGTTATATTTATCATTGTTTATCTAATTGTACTGAATTATTTGAAAAATCATTAAAGGTCAGCTTAATGGCTGGCTTTTTTGTTTGGAGGAATGATCATGACACAAGTTCAGGTTAATACTTCTCAAGCAATAGTGAAGTTGTGTAAAGCATGGGTACAAGGAATGAGGAGACAAGAAAAGATAAATAGATTAGCTAAATTGAAGGCGGAACGTAATGAATTAGCTTGTAAGATTAAACGGTTGAAGGAGTTCATGAATACCGACACCTTTAAGCAGTTAGACAAGGATGACCAAATGATTATGAAGGAGCAAAAGGATGCTATGAAGATGTATAAGCGAGCACTTGATCTTCGATTGTATTGGGAGATTTACTAATGTTTCACACTAAAACATGGGGAACAGTCAGCGGCAATGCTGAATTGTATATGCTCAATCACGCTGAGCATACCCGTAAACGAAAGATGAAGAAAAAGCCGACAGGTCAACGCTTGCCGGCTTTTAATGTAAGTAAAAATAAGTAGATTTTACCTTGTTCTTTTAAGGTATAATGTTAGATGTAGTCAGGAAGGGAATTAGCTACTCCTGAAATGACTACAGCGTTCCGGAAGTGATTCCCTGAATCCGGAAAGGGGATGATACTGATGGAAACAAAAGTACTCCGGAAAGAGAGGACGCCTTGTTATCGCACTGACAATCTTCGTATTGTCGGTAGCCGCGATTAACTTCGCTAAGGCTTACGCGATAATAAAAAAAGCTAATCGCAAATAGCGACTAGCTGGCAAATCAATTTCCGGAACGCAAAGGGACGAGAGCCGATACCTCTTGTCCTTTTGCATATTCAGTATAACATATTAGTATTAGAAGATCGATGTTAGTGTTCGATGAGATTCAGGCGATAGCAATAGGCTACCGTCTTTTATTTTGCCGTCAATAAGCATCCCCTTAAAACTATTTGGGGTCGGCAGGCAACAGAAAACGGGAATCACCTCCCAGAAAATTGTGAGGAGGTGATTCCCGTTGAATAACTTAAACTTAACATTACTAATCTTATTACTCATTTTAATTGAGGTCAAGAAGTAAGCCGACCCCAAGGAGGCGCTTGCCTCTTGCGAGCCAAGCGCCTCCACTGCTACAGAGATCATTAACTAAAAGGAGAGAATGATATTGCGTACTCATGAATGCTATCAACGGGGATGTCATGTGCTTTGCAAACCTGATCATGATTGGTGCAGTAAGCATGAGCAGTTACAAAAACAAAAACAGCTTAAGCGCCTTGCCAAGTACCATCAGACAGATCAATACAAGCAATACCATAAGCAATGGCAACGGGAGTACAACCATAACGAACGTGATCCCATTGCTAACAAGTTCTATCACTCAATACAATGGACCAAGGTTCGTGATTACGTTAAGCGTCGTGATCTGATGATTGATGGATCGACTGGCCGTACTCTTAACGATCATGACTACATTGTTGATCATATTGTTCCTCGTCGTTACTGTCATGATCCATACGATGCCGATAACCTTTGGCTTCTTAGCAGACGTCAACACAACCGCAAGACGTTAATTGAGCAAGCTATCGAAGCTAAACCCAACGGTGTTAATAAGTTAAAGCATATCAGCAAAGAAACTTGGAAGCGTTGGTTAAATGAAAAGAAACCAAGCTGAAAATTAGCAAACATCCCCCGCCCCCTAGGAACCAAAATGAGCGCATCACATAGAACAATGCACTTGCTTGAAAATCCGAGATATTTCATCTTTTGGGGTAGGGGGGGTATCAAGCGGCAGAAAAGTTCACCATTCTGCTGCTGAGGTCAGGAATGGTCACGAGCAAGCACACTCTTAGGAAAGGAGGAATAATATGGCGCGGAAAAACAAGATTACTGATGATCCGACTGATGAAAAGTATCAACGTGAGCGGACCAAGAAACTGAAGGAAAGTACCGATACTTGGGAGTCCTTGCAGAAGGATCCGCCCTGGTATCTTTCAAGAATTGCCAAGAATGCTTACCGAGCGATTTTGCCCGCTCTGCTTAAATCTGAGATTGTTAAGCAGCCAGATTTAACGGTCGTTGCTTCCTTATGCGTTCAGGTTGATATTTTTCGCCAAGCCTACAGGGAGATTCGGAAGCACGGTATTCAGTCAGCAATCTACAAGCCAATTATTTCTCCCAACGGTGACATAATTGATCCACATTGCTTTGTTGGATATAAGAAAAACCCAGCGGTTACAACGTTGAGTGATTCCACGGCTAAGATTAAGCAATTGAGTGCAGAACTAGGATTAACGCCTCAATCGCGTGTTACCTTGCTCAACCTTGGGGATGACGACGATAGCGGCGACGTGATGGCTGACATTGCTAAGGTAATCAACGGGGATGATGAGTAACGTGAAAGAATATGATTTTAATGGCTCCGAAGATGTCGTTAAAGATCTTCTGAGTGCTTACCAAGCAGAAAAGAAGGCTGGCCACTATCAGAAAATCAAAGAAAAGTATCCGGATCCTGGGACCAGGTATTGCTTTGACGTCTTGGAGGGCAAGTTCCAAACATCAACCATGCTGAAGCTTGCTGCATTTCGACAACTTCAAGACTTGCGGCGAATTGATGAGGATAGTTCCTTCAAGTATGTTTACGACTTAAAACACGTCAAAATTATACTGAACTTTGCCAAAATTGTTCCTGATGTTGATACTGGCAAGCCGGTTCCGTTAATGCTGTGGCAAAAGGCCATCCTAGCCTTAATGTTTGGCTGGCGGGACAATCTGGATAACAAACGGTATGACCGAGTAATTGTCTCTGTTGCGCGGACCAATGGTAAAACATATCTTTCAGCAATTATTCTGACCTATTCTTTTATCATCGAGTCAGCCGGTAAGACTAACCAGGATATGGCGTATATCGCGCCGGTAACCAGTCAATCAAAGAAGGGGTTCTCATACCTCAAAACTACAATGGACCACCTCTCTACGATACCGGCATTCCATAAGCTTTTTAAGCAGCTGGATACTCATGTTCAGAATGACCAGATTATCAGCAAGATACCGCAGAATGTAATTCTTCGACTTAGCCATGAGTCAGGCCGTTTCGATAGCCGTCACTTTGTCATGGCAGTTCTGGACGAATCAGGTTCAGACGGTGCCAAGGGAAGTCCAGCGGCAATTGCTCAGATTGCTCGGAATGTCGGTCAGGTCTCTTCGGGGATGATGCAGACCGGTGGTTCGATGTTTCAAATCTCAACTGCTTATCCTAACCCGACTTCTTACTTCTACAAGGATGAGCGAATGCTTGAGCGTGTCATGAGGGATGATACTAGCCGCTCATTGGATAATTATCTCTGCATGGTTTGGGAGCAGGACTCAGTTAAAGAGACTGAGCAACCGGATACCTGGGAGAAGTCGAACCCTCTGATTACATTGAGCAAGGAGAAAAAGGAACAGATGATTCGTTCATTGATTAATGAGCGGAATACCCACATGGCAGCCGGTAATATTCAGGAATTTCAGAATAAGAATATGAATATCTGGCTTAAAACGAAGTCCAACACGTATCTGACCCTTAATGATATTGAGAAGTCGGTTGTTGAGCAGGCGCCATTTAACATTGATGGCCACGAGGTAACAATTGGCTTCGATAAGTCGCAATATGCCGATGATACGGCGGTAAGCTTCACCTTTCCTTATATGGAAAATGGAGTTGGTAAGTGGTATATCCTGCAGCATAGTTTTATCCCATTAGCGTTTGCCCAGGGCTCAATTGACCTGAAGGAGAAGCAGGATGGCATCAATTACCGTAACGCAGAGCGGCTAGGCTTCTGTGATATTACCCAGGATGCCTATGGATTTATCGATGATGGGGTTGTCTTTACTTACATTCTTGACTTTGTTGAACAGCATCATCTATCCGTTAAGGCGTTCTGCTTCGATGCTTGGCATGCTGATGAACCAGTTACCATGTGGATCGATCAGAAGACCGATTGGCTGACTATTCCAGTCCGCCAGGGGTCACTAACGTTGAACAAGCCAACACTGGCTTTCCGGCGTGCTATTGCTTCAGATCAGATTCGCTGGCTTGATGATCCTCTTCTGAAGTACAGTTTCAGCAATGCTGTGCTACTAAACGATAACAATGGGGTAAAGGTCGACAAGGATAGCCGCACGGCTAAAATTGATATTGTCGATGCGACAATTGATGCCTTCTTCCGTGCTCAGTATGACTTTGATGATGTCAATCTCGACAAGAATCAAAAAGATCCGTTCGCTAACATGACACCGCGCGAACGGAAAGAGTATTGGAATAATTTCACATTTTAGGAGTGATTCACGTGATGAAGAAAATTGGAACGATCTGCGCTGCAGTAATGGTATTTGTGATTGCGGCACTTGGGTATATTGCACTCGGTGTTGCGGTCTACGGCTGTTGGCTCCTGGCCAAGTGGTTTGGCCTAATTGTTGGCGGTGTGGTTGTTTACTATGTTTGCAACGATGCCTTGAAGGAAATGGCTGGTGATAAGTGATGATTAACCCATTGAGAATACTGCGACAGCGGACCTTACCGAATGGGGCAAGCCCGCTGTTGGTGTTTAACGGGAACAAAATAGTGACTAGTCAGGTCATTGATGCTGACAAGGCGTTTAAGAACAGTGACGTTTTCGCTATTGTATTTCGGATCAGCTCTGACATCGCAAGCTGTTCGTTTAACGGGCAACAGTATCAAACCCTGTTAAATAACCCGTTTAAGCTGATGAACCCATATGCGGGCTGGCAAGGGGTGATGATTCAGCTTCTACTTCATGGAAATGCCTATGTCATCATTCATCGTGACAATAACAATAAAGCCTCCTGGCTAGAACGAATACCAACCGATGATGTGGAATTAACGTTGCTTGATAATGCGGAAGATATTACGTACACGGTTCATTTTCAGGACGAGCGTGAAGATAAGACGTACCCGAGTGCGGATATCCTGCACTTCAAGCTGGTTGCGCCAGGAAGCGATGCAGAACAATATACCGGTGTTAGTCCGTTGATTTCATTGGCCCAGGAACTAGGGATCCAAAACAATTCCAAGAAGTTAACACTTGCTAGCCTGATCCATGCTCTTGCCCCGACAAACGTCTATGAGACTCCTAACGCCATCACCGATCCGGAAGATAAGGAGAAGATACGCCAAGCCTTCGAGAAGGCAAACACGGGTGCCAATGCTGGTCGCTTGATGGTAATGGATGCCGGGGCCAAGTTATCCACTTTGGATGTTTCGCCGAATGTGGCCAAACTGTTAGACGATACGACTTTTGCTCAGACGCAGATTGCTAAAGCATTTGGGATTCCAGATAGCTACCTCAACGGGCAGGGCGATCAGCAATCATCAATTGAAATGATCCGATCACTCTACCAGAACGCTTTGACGATGTATATCCGGCCGATTGAGTCAGAGCTGACGTATAAGTTGGGAGCACCAGTAAAGCTGGATGTAACCAGTGCAATTGATGTTGATCACCAGAATGAATTGAACAATATCAATAATCTGGCCAAGTCGGGGATGCTTACTCCTCGGCAGGCATTCGGCTTAATGCTGGCTAATGATATTTTGCCAGGGTTAACAGTTACCGATGAAGATATTGAGTTGCTTAACAAGCGATCCAGTACAGCGATGAAAGGAGGTGGAACAGAAGATGAAAACAACGGACGTCCGGACAATTCAGGCAATCAATCTAACAGTCAAACGTGATCTAGGTAATGGAACACGGCAGCTATCAGGTTATGCGGTGACATTTAATCAGCCATCTAACCCGTTGCCGTTTATTGAATATATTCGACCAGGTGCATTTAATAATGTTGATATGTCACAGGTTCGGTTACTATATGCACATGATTACAACAATATTCTTGCCCGCGTGGACTCAGGGACCTTATCACTAAAAGTTGATGATAAAGGTCTCTTTTTTGTTGCCAATATTCCGGACACAACCTTGGGTAATGATGTCTATGCAAATGTTCAGAATGGTAACATCAAGGGCTTATCTTTCAATGCGGTGATTGATCCAAATGGTGGAGACACCTGGGGCCAAGATGATCATGGCAATGTAATTCACACCATTACTCAATTCAAACAACTGAACGAAATTAGTTTGACCCCGATCCCGGCTTATACGGAGACGAGTGTTCAGGTTAAACGCGATTATAAGGAGGCTTTGAAAAGCATGAATAAAAATGATAGTACAGCACCAACTTCAGCTAGTTCTGCTACCTCTACAGCGACTAGTGCGGCCAGTTCCGCTTCTAGTTCTGCATCGGCAAGCAATGATGATATTTTAGCGGCACTGAAGCAGCTGACTGATGTGGTTAAAGCAGCGGCGCCAACTTCGAGCGCTAAGCGGGATGATGATCCAGACAGCGATACAACGCCAGATAGTGATGACGTTGATCGTTCCACCACGCCGGCTAATCCGGGGGATCCAACAAGCTCTGCGGCTAAGAGCGCCGCTGGAACTAGTAGTAACCCTGGTGATCCGAAGAGTAGTGCATCATCCAGTTCTAGTACAACTCGTGAAGCACAACCGGCTTCTGGTGACGATGTAACTCGGGATGCAGTGCCGGCCGCAAATGATAATCAAGAAAATGGAGATGAAAAACCAATGTCTATTAAGTTGAATGACAACAAGAACCAAGTTATCCGTGACTTCGGTGAATATCTGAAGACTGGGGTAGTAGCAGATAGTATTCGTCGTGATGACAATAATGTTAAGCTGAATGATGGTTCAGTGCTGATCCCTGACACGATTCTTACTCCTGAACATGAACAACACCAATTCCCACGTCTGGGCAATATGGTGCGGACAATCTCAGTAAAGACGACTACTGGGAAGCTACCAGTATTCCAAACTAGTGATGACACACTTAGCGCACACAACGAATTTGAACCAACTCAACGGCACAAGGTTCCAGAGATCACACCAATTAATTGGGACCTGAAGACTTACACTGCTAATTACGCTGTATCACAAGACCTGTTGAGTGATTCTACATACCCATGGATTTCAGAACTGCAAAGTCGCCTTCAAGAACTTGAAGATAACACTGACGATCAGCAAATTATTACTCAGCTGACTAATGGGGTAACGGCTACGAGTGCGACTGACTTGATTTCAGATATCAAGACGGCCTTGAACGTTAACCTTAAGCCACGCGATTCTCAAGCAGCTTCTATTGTGCTTAGTCAGACCGCCTTCAATGAATTGGACCAAATGACTGATAAGATGGGCCGGCCACTGGTACAGCCAGATGTTACTAAGGCAACCGGTTCAATGATTGCTGGTAAGTCGGTAGTGGTTGTGGATGATACCTTATTCCCAGCTGCTAAGAATGGGGATGCCAACATTATTGTTGCACCACTTCAAAAGGCAATCATTAACTTCAAGAACAATGAAATCACTGGTAAGCTGATCGATACTTACGACATTTGGTACCAACTGTTAGGTATTTACCTGCGTCAAGACGTTGTTCAGGCTCGCAAGGATTTGATCACACTCATTACTAGTACCAAGGCAACTGCAAAGGCTGCAGGTGAAGATACCACCGGTAAGTAGTTTAAGGGGGATGAGTAGTCTATGACTAACGAAGAATTTGCACAGCGCTTGATGGATGAACTGAATCTGGACGATGTTGACAGCACTAAGGCAACGCTGGTCAACCTCATTAAGCAGGCACAAGCGATTCTGATTAATGCTATCAATAAGAAAATTAGTCTTGATAAGTACATGGGGGATGACCTCTTCCTGGGAGCGTTGGACGCGTTGACTACTCAGCTTTTCTATGATCGAACCTTAGAGAATAACTTCTCGCTAGGTGTCCAGATGATGCTTGTCCAACTGCAAGCTAAGTATATTGATGCTGAGGAAGGTGAAGACAATGGCAATGCCCAAGACAGTTAAGTATTCGCCTTACTTGTTTAATGAGATTGCTGACTTTGGCGTTACGAAGACGACCACTAACCCGTATAGTGGGGTTAATGAGCCGACGTTTGTTAAGTCATTTAGTCTGCATGTCTTCCCTCAGAAGCGAACACTGGACATGCAGTATCGTGCACTTGGAACGTCCTACCAAAACGCAATCACCCTTGTGGTTCGTCATAATGCCAGGATCAATGATCAGCTCCATGTGAAGTACAAGGGTGAGGAGTATACAATCATCAATATTAGTTCCGATGATTCAGCTAACTACCTAACTTACGACTTCCTAACTTTACGGAACGTAAAGGAGTTGAATGCTAATGGCTGATTTTGATGAGCAGATCATGGACTTCTTACACCGAGTAAAGAAGCTGGTCCCTGATAAGGAAACGCAGCGAAAAATGACCAAAGAGGGAGCGGATGTCCTCCGTGACCGTTTGCAACAGGAGACCCGTCGCAAGCACTACAATGAGCAGCACTATGTTCCCAAGAAGTATCGTGGCCGAAACATTAAACACCTTGCCGATTCGATTGCCTCGGATGACAAGAACATCAATGGTGAGGTTGACGGTAGTTCACTGGTTGGCTTTCAGGGTGTTAAGGAGTCGGGGGTCAATCATGCGAGAATAGCACGTTTTATCAATGATGGTACTAAGAAAATGCGGGGCGATCACTTTGTAGAGCATGCTCGAGAAGACAATGCCGATAAGATCTTTGGTGCCATTGCTGATAAGTATCGAGAAAGTATCAAGGGTGATGACTAATGAAGCTTCCTGTACTGCAAGTTAAAGAGTTACTCGAGGGCGGGGGTTTCAAGTGGATTGATCATTTGGCCACCACCAATATTGAGCCTGAATTTATTGATGATACTAGTAAAACAGTTGTTTTAGTTACTGAATCAGACTTCCAACCAGGACACTATGCCAATGCAACGTTTAAGTTCATGCTGGTTGGTTGCGAGATTCAGATTTTTTATAAGAAGAATGTCGATTTTGATATTGCAAGCGCTGAGATTGAACTTCAGCGTTTTTTTATTACCAACGGTTGGCAGGTGGAGATTTCACGGGAGCATGATTATGATCCCGACACTGGGCAGCTGACTAAGACAATTTATGTTGAGAAACAAGAACCAATTTTAGAAAAGAGGAATTAATTTATGGCACAAGGTACTTCATTTAAGGGTATCCGCTGGGTGGCCTTCGGCATTATTGACCCTACTACTGGGTTGATTGTTGCCGATGAAAAGAATGGGTTATCCAAGGATGGTGTTGTGTTAGTTGATGGCGATGGTCAAGGTGCCACTACTGCTAACATCACTGGTTTGGAAGAAGCTGGTCAACAGCAATATGCTAACGATAAAGTTAAGCGAATTACACACGGGACACCAACTCCACAGGTTGCCTTAACCATGTTGGATATGCCGTTTGATATTGGTGCGAAGACCAAGGGATACGTTTCCGATGGCAAAGGGGGTTGGGTTTTAACTTCCGGTCGGAAGCCAAACGTGGCTCTGATGATCTGTTCTTCTGACTACTGGGGCAATGCTGTCTTGGATTGCTTCGCTAACGGTGAAATGATTGAACCATCTCACAACCACGCTACCAGCAACAAGAACGAGTCAGATTACAACTCAACTTACACTTATCAATCACTGTCCCCAATTAAGGACAATGTGTTCGTTGATCCGACAACCGGTACTCAACAGTCCTACAAGGAATATTCATCCGGTGATCCTAACTTTGATGCAGCCGCTATGCTTGCTGAAGTTTTTGGCGGCTTCACGGATACCGAGAATAAAATCATTAACCGGATCAAAGGCGCTGGTACTACTGGTACGGTAGTCAGCACAGGAGTTAATGGAAAGTAGGTTTAGCCGCTAAGCAAAAAGTCGCGTTAGAAATGCACAGTATGGCTTGCCACGCGGCTATTAAGGAGAGATAAGCAATGCATATTAATGGTAAGAAGATTGGCTTTAACAAGGGCTTTAATATCAAACCAACGGTTAAGACTTATACCAAGGCCAACAAGATGCTAATTGAAATTTTAAATATGTCAGCATCAGCCATTCGGTTAAATGCTGTTGACGTGGATGATCCACATTACACTGAATTCGTCATCAAGTCGGTTGAGGACGAAGATAAATTAATGGAAGACGGTATTAAATTCCTTGTTGATCTTTTCAAGCTTAATGAAAAGCAGGTTGAGCACTTGGAAGAATCGATCCCTGATTCTAACGTTTTAGCGAACTATCTGAGTTATGTTATTCGGCGTATCAAGGGCCAGTCTGATGAAGAAATTGCCTTAGAAGAAAAGAAAGCATCGATTGCGCAAAAGGAATCAGACCCAAAAAAATAGTTGGTGATTGCTTACAAGCAATTGATGATGTCAATAACGATATTGAAGACGTTGCCTACATGGAGAAACGGTTGCTTCAAGATGGCGGGGTTCTACCGTCACAGATTGAAAATGAAAATATCTATGATTTGTTCCGAATTACTAAGGCTCGGAATCGTGAAGATCGACCGTTATCTTCATATGCAGCTCATGCCAAGCTAAGAAGATTATCAAAGAAAGGAGGTAAATAAATGGCAGCGAGTGATATTCAGCAAACCATGTCAACCAAGATTAAGGTCGACCAACAGGAAGCTGCTAATCAGGTTGAGAACCTAACCAATAAATTCAAAGACTTAACGGCGCAGTGGAAGGCTGAACAGGCAACGGCCAAGGCAAGTGGTGATTCGGTTGGTGCTGCTAAGGCTCGGTATGAGGGACTTAGTAAAGCACTGGAAGTTCAACGGCAAAAGGTTGAGCAACTCAATCGCCAACGTGAGGACCAACAACGGCTGATCCGCTTATCCGCAACGGTAACCAAGGACCAGACTGATGAGCTGGCTCAGTTGGACAAAGAACTGACGAGTGCTACTAATAAACTGACAAGTCTATCTAATCAGCAGACGCGTGCTAAGCGATCATTTGAATATGCTAGTTCTGGGCTGAAAGAGCTTCGCAATGAGTATTACACCAATAACCGGGCAATCGATTCTCATGTCGAGAAGCTTAAAGCTGAGGGAAATACGGCAGAAGCTCAGAAGGTCAAACTGGCTGGTCTAAAACAGTCGCTGGCAAATCTGGCTAAACAGCAGAGCGCTACTAAGAAATTAGCAGACGAAGCTGCCAAGTCTGAAGGTAAAAATTCTAACCTTTATCGCCGTCGGATTACTGACTACAACAAGGTCAGTGCGGCGATGATGCGGACAAGAAAACAAGCGTCAGAATTATCTCATTCTTTGAATCCACCACGAACATCTGGCTGGGATTTCTTCAAACGTAAGATCCTAGATGTAGACGGGGCAGAAAAGCAAGCCGCTCAACACGCCCAACGTATTAAAGGTGTTTTTAGTGGAGCTTTTCTGGGTAATCTGACGGCTTCGGTTCTTCCCAGCTTACAGAATGAACTGCAACAGATAACCACGACTGGTATGAAAGTCGCTCAAGCTGGTATGGCTATGCAGGCTCGTTGGAAAAACATTGGAGTGAGCGCTACTGGTATCAAACAGTTAAGCAACCAAGTTGCCCAACTGAAAGCAAACACTAACTTAACTGCTCAATCTGTTAATGCTTTGCAGTCACGTTTTTACGGTATGACGCACAGCGTCAAGCAGACGCAAATCCTGACTAAAGGGGTAGCAAGTTTATCTGATCAGCTGAAGCTATCAGATAAGCAGGCGAATGCCTTTGCCGGCGGCCTAAGTCGGATTGAATCATCTGGCAAAGTAACCAGTAGTTCATTAGGGCGATTAGAGAAACAAGCACCTGGATTAACGGCGGCGATGGCCAAGGCTTCTGGCCTGAGTCAGCAAAAGTTCAAAGAGCTAGTTGCCTCTGGTAAAATGACAACCGATCAATTTAACGGTTATCTAAAAACGGCCGCCAAGAACTATAACAAGAACTCAGCGGCGTTTAGTAAGTCAGCGGCAGGTGCTCAGCATAAGCTACGAGCTGAATGGACAACTACTCAAGCGGCACTGGCTAAGCCACTGGTTAAGGTTGAAGCAACTGGCCTGAACCAGCTAAGCAAAGCGCTGGAAAATAAGGATACCCAACGGGGGTTGGTTATCTTAGCTTCTGGTTTTGCAAAATTAGCGGTCAATGCTGCTAAAGCGTTAGCTATCTTAGCCCGGCATCAAAAGGTGGTCGTTGGATTAGGTGCTGCTTTCCTTGGCTTGGTTGGTACGTTAAAAGCATTGCAAAGCGTGAAAACTGTTATTATCACCTTTGAGGATCTTTCTGAAGCAATTAAGAAGGTAGAGATTTCGCAAAAAGCGTTAAACCTAGTAATGAAGGCTAACGTCTTTATTTTGGTAGCTTCTGCAATTGCGGGTTTGGTGGTTGCACTGGTGCAGCTGTACAAGCACAACAAGAAGTTCCGAGCCTTTGTGAATGGAATTGGTCGTGGCCTAAAGAATATGGCTAAGGGCTTTGTTAATACTGGTAAGAGTATCCTCAAAGGTGCAGATAACCTCCATAAGAAGCTCTCTCGTGGTTGGAATAACTACTGGAAGGAACAAGGCCAGAAGCAACGGGCTTACCAGAAGCAGGAAGCTCGAAATCAGAGGCAACGCCAGAAGCAGGATCAACAAGCTTGGGATAGCATGAAGCGCAATGCTTCCAGAGGTTGGAAGAATATTGAGCAGAACGCCCGTTCAGGAGCTAACCGGGTAAGCCGTTGGTACACCAATATGAACCGGTCGACCTCACGAGTTGTTCAGAACATGGCTCGTAATCACCCACGTACTTTCCAAAGTATGTACAAGGTAATTGAAGATCGAACACGTACTTGGCATGATGTGACGACTGGGCATTGGTCCCGGTTAAAGGATGATACCGGTCGTCTAGCTAAGGATCAGTCGCGGGCTAATAAGGATATCTTTGAGGATATGTATAGCACCATCAATAAGAAGACTGGTGGTTGGCTCGGCAAGGTTGTGGACTCCTGGAAGGATCACATGTCCCAGATCGGGGATGCCATTTCAGCCGGTAAGCAAAAAGCCGGAAGAGCGATGGCCGACCTGGCCAATGGTGTATTGAAGCCATTCAAGACACTGATTGATGATATCCAGGGCGGTATTAATTGGGTCCTGGATAAGATCGGAGCTAGCAAGCTTGGCGGATCCTGGTCCGTTGCTATTCCAACGTTTGCTACCGGGACTGCCGGTAATCGTGATGGCTTGAAGAAGGCCACGATCGGCATGGTCAATGATGGTGCCGGACCAAACTGGCGTGAGTTGTATTCCTATAAAGGCCAGGTAGGTGCGTTCCCTAATAAGCGGAACTTCATTACGTTCCTGCCGAAGGGGATATCGATCTTAAACGGTGAGGATAGTCATAAGCTGATGTCAGCAATCGGCTTGCCTAAGTTTGCTGATGGGGTTGGTGACTTCTTTGCTAATCTAAAAGATGATGTGGATGATTGGACGGACCAAGCTGAGAAAATCATGGCTCATCCAGTTGAATTCATGGAGCACGTCTTTTCTAAGAAGCTCAGTGGTTTGAGTAGTGGGATTAAGTTCGCCCAATCGCTTATCACAAATGTTCCAATTTATATTGCTAAGCAGATGGCAAAGTGGGTGAAGGAACAATTTGAAACGCTTGATTCCGCAATGAACCCGAATGGAACGAGTGCTGCTCCTACGGGTGACCACAAACACTGGATGAAACAAGCCGGAATCCCGGCAAGCTGGTACGATTCAATTAACTACATTGTTAGTCATGAATCAGGATGGCGAGTTAATGCAACCAATCCAAGTTCAGGAGCTTACGGTCTTCCACAGTCTTTACCAGGATCAAAAATGGCAGCGGCTGGGCGTGATTGGCGGACTAATCCAATCACACAATTGAAATGGATGAAATCCTATGTTTCCCGATACGGTGGTGGACCAGGAGCGGCTGCGTTCTGGCGGTCACATCATTGGTATGCTGACGGCGGAAAAGTTGACCGGGAACAATTGATTCACGTTGCCGAACATAACAATCCAGAGATGATTATTCCACTGACTGCCTCCAAGCGTGGCCGTGCTTATCAGTTGCTTTCCGAAGTAATGGCCCAATTCAAGCATGAAGATGGGCCCGCTCAGCCAACACGAGATGACCAGTCCATCAGCCGAAAGGAATTCATGTCGTTAGAATCGAAATTAGATCAGTTGATTAGTGGGGTTCAACAGCTTGTTCAGGTTGGCCAGCAGCAGATCGATGCTACTATCAATTCTGGCAATAAGCTGGGGATGCGAGCTAATCGATCGACGGCCTATACGGTGATGGCTAGGGACCAGCGGCTGAATGATTATATGAGTTATCGGAGGTGATAAAACTTGAGTGTAAGTAACCCAGCACTATATCTGAAAATTGGTGACCAGGATGAATTTAACATTGAGGACAAGGTGCAGGGCCTGACCTTTCTGGGCGATGACTCGACACCGGCCCTTGCTAATACTTACCAAGATATTCCTGGTATTGATGGTAGTAAGCTTCAGTACACGACCTTTTCACGATATCAGGTAGCGGCTAACTTCTGCCTCTTCTTCACTGACTGGCAGGACTACAAGCTGGCCAAGCACCAGTTTTACCGACTTTTTACATCACGAGAACTCATTAGAATGCGGACGGATGTTGAATCGGCGATCGTTCGTTTTGTTTACCCCAACTTGCCGGAGATCAAGCCGGACCAGAATGGCTCTCACTATGCTACGTTCAGCATGAACTTCGACAACCCAACTGGTTTCCGTTACTCGCTTTATCGGAGTGATGCGACTTATAGTAACAATGACGATGGGGTGCAGTTCGGTATGAACCTCCACAACAATGAGGATCAGTACAATTATCATTTCACCACGAAGCAATTTAAGGTTTTCAACGCAAGCGACGTGCCAATTGATCCGTGGAAATATAAGTCTGATCTCAAAATTATTGTGAAGTTTAGCGGCCAATCACTGAAGATTACCAACACGACGACTAATACCGAATGGACCTACAAAAAGCCTTCGAGCGGACAGGAGACGATTGTTTTAGATGGAATCTTTACCACGCTTAATGGAAACCCGGCCAGTGCCAATTCCGATTATGGAACAATTCGCCTGGCCACTGAATGGAATAGCTTCACTGTCGACGGTGCGGACAGTTTTGATATTACTTTCAGCTTTCCGTTTGTTTACATCTGATGAATATTGATGAAAAGGTCACAGTTAGGGGTGTCGGACGCACCGAGACTGAGCCCCTGAACTGCATTGACCCGGACTCGTTCTATGTTGACTGGGAAGTCAATTCTGCTTGGAGTATCCAGTTCACGGCACGTGATGATGGATCATTTGCCTACTCAATGCTGGATGCTCAGGCGTCGCTGTTCTTCGATGGTCAAGAGTACATCATCAAACAGGCGGAACCTGATACCAGTGGACGAGTCAACACGATTGAAGTCGTGGCCACCCACGTTTACTTTGAATTATCACGGATTCGGAAGTACAAGACGTATATTGACCCAGCCGATGCTGACAAGCAGACGGATGTCAAAGTTTACGGAAGTACTCAGAATGATAACGATAATAGTGGGGATGATAGTGGCAACGATGATGATCCAAATGCTCAGAAGACGGAAACTACCACAACAGAAGGGAACACGACTACCAAAACAACTGTTACCAAGACCGATGAAACTAAAGAAGATTCTGATGAGAACCAAGTCGAATACCATATTGAAGATGTTTTGAAGCATTGGATAGATGGTAATCAGCTTGGTTTTTCTTATCAGGTCATTGGAGATTTTCCTACTGCTCGACTCGAAGAACTAGCTGACGGCAGCGGGACGGATATGCTGAGCAAGATTACGGAAGCTTGGCCAAACGCCGTGATTTATCCTGATAACCGGAATATCCGGGTATATGCGCAGGACCAGTTCTACAAGGACTATGGTAATCGACTTGATTATCCAAATAATACGACTGAAGTTAAGTGGACCTTCGATTCTACTAGCTTGACCAATGAAGTTATGTGCATTGGTGGGAAGTACTCCATCGAAACAGAAGTTGATACCTCAACTAGTGGGGATGACAGTCATGGCTCTGGCGGTGCTGGAGCAGATAAGGTTGTTAATGATGCCAAACAGTACCTCGGTATTCCGTACGTGTGGGGCGGTGCTGGTGGTGCTCGTGGTGGTGACCCTCATAGCGGTATGGACTGTTCTTCCTTTGTCAGCCAGGTCTACAAGGATATGGGAATCAATATTCCTGCTTACACGGTAGCGATGGAGCCATACGGCAAGCAGATTGACCGTTCACAAGTACAAACTGGCGATATGGGTTTTTATGGTTCTCATGGTGGTTCTTACCATATTTGCATGGCATTGAATAACAGCACGATGATTTATGAACCACGCCCAGGACAATCATGTATGACCCAATCGATTGATTCCTATCCGCCAACTTGGTGGGAGCGTAACGACCAGATGGCGTCTATTGTGGCCGGAGACAGCGATAGTGGTGGCGATACTACTTCGGAGAGTTCGTCCTCGACGTCTAGTGAGTACTACTACTTTGCACCCTTCATGTATCGCGATGAGGAGTCGATCAAGAAGTATGGTGAATACCCGGCTGAACCGTATGAAGATGATCGCTTCAGTGATAAGAATGCCATGACTGAAGCCGCTAAGACTAAGATTCGGCCTAATCCTGCTCTTTCCGTTGAGGTTACTACGTATAGCAACTTCAAGCCTATTGCCGGTGACATGATCCACATCATGGTTAAGGAACAGGCAATTTATACGAATGAAGCGATTGTTGGATTTAACTGGTATCCATATAGCATGGCTAACCCAACTTCCGTGACGCTGAATAGTAGTGAACAGAACATTCTGGACTACCAGCATTCACGACAAGTGGCGTTGAGTGACGCAATTGAAGCTGTTAAGAAGGAAAGCATTGGAGCTGCCAATCAAGTTAATCAGGTTGGCGGAGATAAGCAACTTTTTACGTGGCTGAAGGAATATGCGGGGTGATGCGATGGATATTTGGAATTGGATCGATTATCTAACGCGGGGCCTGAAGAAAGTTGCTAACGAGTCGCAGCAGAATTATCAGCAAGTTCACGCATACATTGATGGCCATGATAAGGAAACACTGAATCAAGTAAATGAGATTGTTTATGACTCAATTAAATTGAAATCTCCTAACGGCACGATTTACGAGATTACCGTTGGGGATGATGGAACGATTAATAAAAAGAAAGCCGGTGAGTAAATGGAGCTGGATATACAATTAAATGTTTCGGATCGGAATACCCGTGAAACGATTAGTAAGAATTTTCAGAGGATTCAGGATGAAGACACTAAAGATGATGGTGCCTTTCAAAAATTTCAAAACGATGCTAATAAGCGTATGGACCACCTCGATGAAGAAAAGGCCACTCACGATGACGTGAATGACCTGCGAGAAGAGATGTATCAAATTCGTGATGATTGGCATGATCGGGCTTCCCACATTGCTCGGGGGACTGATATTGAGACTACCAAAGCAGTGGTTGAACAAATTCTACAAGAGAAAGGACTGATTTAAGTGTCGCAAACACTAACTTATGTCATGGGCGGTGATCGCCGGGTCCACGTTGATAACATTCAGGACTTCAAGGTGGACTTCAGTGATGACAATCACAACTGGGTTCAGGCACGACAATTTGAGCGCGGTATGCGCCAGGTATTCGTCAATGTTGTCAACGAGGACGGCACTCCCTTTGATCTGACTGGTTGCAACGTCTGGTTTGAAGGGCTGCTACCTAAGACAGCTGATGGCGACTTCCGGGTCATTGATGATGATGGCTATGTGCCGCTGGACCCAAGCGCCGGGAAATTCCGTTATGATATGCCGGGCCACGCCTTCACGATTGCTGGATCATATCGGCAGGCATTCTTCCGGATCGTGAAGAACGGGAACTCGGTTACGACCCTGGAGTTCGACCTGGACGTCCTGGCCGATAAAGTAATCGACGGCTTGGTTCCAAAGACCTGGATTGGGCCATTTGATAAGATTGCCGATCAACTGGTTGAAAGCCTGCAGAAGCACACTGACGATGCCGACAAGATCCTGGCCGACTTCCATAAGAGGGTTGGTGATCTGATCGCTCAGCTTAATCAGCAGGGGTCGACTACTACCAGTATGCTGACTGAGTTGCAGAATCGGATTGCTGAACTGGAAGAGAAGATTAATCAAGATAACTTAGTTACTCAATCACAGTTAGATGCTTTTAAGCAAATGATTAATGATGAGCTTGCTAAGTTCAATGATGAGACAGTTTCAGAGATTTCAAAAGCTTCACGAAGGCTTGACCATCAGTTTGAGTATCTGAGCATGGGAATTAACATTGCTGATGGTATTGATGGTCAAACATATTTTAATAATGAATATTCGGCTTGTCAGAACAACTTAATGGACTTCACACTCATTGATCGGGTTGATGTACCAAGCACCACTGCAACGACCTTTACACCGACAAGTGATACCGCGATGAAGTCGGCAATTGATAAGCTTCATCAAAACGGTCGCAAAATTCTGATGCTAAAACCGCACCTTTTCATGGGCGGCCATGAAATTTATCGAGAGAACTATAAGCCAAGTGACATAGCTAGCTTCTACGCCAACTGGCAAGCATTTCTTGAACACGAAGCGCAGGTCTGCACTGATAATGACATCCCTGTACTATGCATTGAGACTGAAATGAACAGTGTCTTTGCTGATCAATACTATGACTATGCTAGAAGCATGATCTCTAATTTGAAAACAAAGTATCCAAAGCTTAAGCTGACGGCGGCTTGCAACAAGTTCTTTGTTGCTGGGTTCAAAAAGATCCTTAGTCTAGTAGATATCATCGGAATTAACGTATACCCATCGTATACATCAAGCATTCCTACTAATATCAGCCAGGTATCAGTGCCAGATGCAGCGGAGTTTATGTTTAATTCAGATCGTCTTGCACAGAAAATTGATAATGCAGTATTGGAATTTAATAAGCCAGTCATGATTACGGAGGTTGGAATCTATCCATTCCCTGAAGCATTGCTTCAACCGCTTCTTTCGATTAAGACACAAGACATTATTGATGGAAAATTGATTCCAAACTTTGATGTTACTGCATTGGCTATGAAAGCTGTTATTGAAGGAATGGCCTACGCAGATTCAGTAATAGGCGTCAGTTGGTTCGTTTCAGGTGTACCGATGTTCTTCAAAGATTACTATCGAGAGGACGCTGGAACGCGAAACGTTGCAGAGAATGCTTGGAACCAACTTAGCGAATCATATTATTGGGAAGGAAGGAACTAAGTGATGAAAAACACTAGTGTAATGAGTTTCAATCGGTTCAATCACGGGCCGAACTTTAATCCACATGAGCAATATGATTATATTAATCCTACTAAGCTATCTGACAGTGATGTACCTATTCATAGTCCTAACACCTGGGTTAAGCTTTGGGAATTTAATCTATCGCCGATTCAAAATGACGTAAAGAAAGCGCTCCGCACCTTTCACATTGAGTTTGATATGCTGGACATGCTAAAAGGCGCTAATACTTCCGCAATTCACTTCGACATTTCTGCAGCCTATCTAAACGGCAAGCCGGAGATTGCCTGTTCTAAAAGATATAACTCGATTGATCAGAATACGGTTGCTCCGCTGGATTATATCAATATTCATATTTTTTACAAACAAATAGATAATTACTATCAAATTAAGATCTATTTGCAAACGATTCCAGGAACATTTCCGATGTTGTATAATTCACGCTTCTGGAACATGACCGGATATGATCCAGAAGATAAACAATTCTATCCGAGTGTCGCTAGAACTTATGGTTCACAGCTTCAGATAACTCGATGGCTTATGCGAAATGCTGGTCACGACTGGGTTAGTGCTGAGCAGATGATGGCAGATACCGAGGGGTATACGCATGTAGTTGCCGAAATGGCAAACTTCCGAACCGGGCGTAATCTGCTTAAGGGGACACTAGATTTCAACGCGGATAATTGGCAAGTTCCCACAGCGGGGGCACTTGAAACTATTGATGGACACAAGCTTTTCAGATTTACAACGCCAAATCAAGTGCCGTTTAACCTCAATCAAGAGGTGGAGCTGGTAGCCGGGCACCACTATACGATTTCCTTCACTGCAAAAGCAGCCCAACGATCGGTTGTCAATTTTGAGTTTTACGGGATTGGTCAGGACTCTGGTAGCTTCTCACTAAAACCGGTGTCATTTTTTATGGACGAAAAAGTCCGACGCTATTCGATCGACTTCATTGGTACCGGAAAGAAAATCAAACGATTTATGATCAAGCCCGTTTTACATACCGGTGACCCGATCTCTAACGTTGGTGGCGGTGTCTGGCTCGGTCAGTATACCCTTAACGACGTTGCATACGATCGTGATTGGCGGCCTTTCAATGAGTAGGAGGTGGAAGCAATGGTAATTTATACTTATGATTCAGTGACTAAAGATCTTTTGAGCTATCACGTTGAGGAAGATGGGTATCAACTATTGCCTAATGAGACAACGCTCCCCTTACCAGACGGGATCAAGCACCCGAAGCTAGTTGATGGTAAATGGGTAGGAGATCCGCTGGCAGGTAACCTGAATCAAAGCTTAATCATGCAGCTAAGCCAAGAGGGGGCCAAGCAGGAAGCCCAGATCAAACAACTTCAGCAGATGTTCATGGTAGCTAATCAACAGCAAGTTATAGTAGACAAGAAAGGGGACGACCAGTAATGAGCCAAGTACAGATGTTACAAGTTTTTTGGAATGATTGGGGTAACCATGATCTTAACTTCTACAAAGTCTACGTCCAGTGCGGCGCAATTACTAAGGACGACTACAAGACAGTTACTGGTCAAGACTATGACCAAGTACAAGGAGCATAAATCATGACAGAAATTACTAAAAAGCCCGCCAAATCAACGTTTGACGGCCTGAAATATTATGGTTGGTAATTATTAACAACCTCTGCAAAAATACGCCCCGAGTTTAGCACTTTCAAAATGACAAACTCGGGGCTTTTCTCGTGGGTGGCTTAGAAGAAGGAGGGGTGGTATAGGTGGAATTGTGGAAAATTACTAGTACTTTTTCTGGAATAACATTGGTAGTGGGAATTATCTATGTGTTAGGATCTATATATATTCTAAAATAGTGTAGGTGTCACCTTTATGAATCTATTAGTAACTGCAGGTATGAGCGATAGTGACTTAATTTCACACTTATATGATGAGATTAATCGGCAGAATACATGGTATATGTGGACTGTCGGGATCTTGGTTACTTTAATCACTTTGATAATTGCATATTTCTCTATAATTCAATGGAGGATAAGTGATAAGCAAATAAGTAAAATGCAAGCAGCTATTAACGATGCAAATAAAAAAGCAAAAGAACTTACTGAAATGAACAATATTTTGGTGAAAAACAGTTTACTAAACTTAGCCGGAAGCCAGTTTTTAGGCGGACTGCCAGATTGGCGGTCAGACATTGAATTCTATAATTATATAAAAAGCCATGTATCTAAGAAAGATGAACACCTTATTAAATATGTAAAAAGTAAAATTGCTAATGACTTTGCTTTATCAGTTAATGAAGCTTGTAATCAAGGAATGTATTATCCTAATAAGTATGTTGAGTATAAAAAAGATAACCCTAAAGCTCAATATGAATATGTTGTATCCATAAAAGAAGAAGCAATTAATAGGTTAATTGATAGCTTAGACAATATGGAAGAGAAGCGAAGATTATTTAGCGATTTTCAAGAATTTTTAAAATTTTGGAATAGTATGAAATAAAAGCGACCTGTTAAGGGCGCTTTTTATTTTACCTCAAGGAGGTGAGAACGGGTGCACTTATATCTAGCTGCTATGCAGCCATATCATCAAGCGTATATCCAGCATTTTCAAAGCATGGAAGATAATCGGCTGATCTGGTTGTTCGTGTGGGCAATCATCATCGACATCTTGACTGGGCTTGCACGAAGCCTGGTCAGCCATCATACGACCTCAAGCAAGGGGATCAACGGTATGATCAAGCATGGTGTAGTCCTGCTAATCATTTTGACCCTTTACCCGATGCTGGATGTCAACGGCATGAAGAGCGCGGCGGACGCCATGACGACGTTCTACATCCTCTTTTATGTTGTTTCAATCATGGAGAATCTCGGGCAGATGGGGTTATCACTGCCTGATTGGATCAAGAAGTATATCTACAAGCTGAGCGATGAATACAAGGAGGAACATCATGAACGAAATCATTAACGCAATTCCGGAATACGTGATTACAGCCGTTATCTCGACGGCTTTTTATTTTGGCGTTAAAGAAGGGCAGCTATTGATCCGGAGCAAGATTCAGCACGCCAAAACTGCGACTGCTCGAGAACGGTGGATCTTGACCGGACAGCTGGCCGCCGATGCCGTCAACTCGCTGGTTGGCAAAGATATGGCAGGCCATGAGAAGTTTGCTCAAGCAACCCAGATTGTTCAGTCAGCACTGGATCGACAGGGGATTAAGAACGTTGATCTCAATGCCATTGAAACAGCTATCCAGGCCGCCTATGAGAAGTCACCGTTAACGCCTACCACAATTTCAGGAACTAAGCTGAACAGCTTGGAACAAGAAATGCCTAATTTTGGCCCAGGTACTGTAGAAGCAATTGACCCAATGAAAGGAGATAATCAATAATGCCATTACGTAACCCATTTATTGATCTTTCAAGTTATAACCCTGATACAAAAGAATTCTTCCTGGCTGCTAAAAATCAAGGTGCCCTTGGTGCTGTTGTTAAGCTGACGGAAGGATCAGAAGATGGTTCCGCCTACGTTAATCCGAAGGCCTCAGCTCAAATTCGGAATGCTCTAGCTGTTGGCCTACGAGTATCCTGTTACCACTTTGCCCGGTATACTTCGGTTGCTGACGCTCAGAACGAAGCTCGGTTCTTCGTTAAGATCGCTAAGCAGTTTGGTATGTATGACGATACTCTGATGATTGTCGATGCTGAGGTTCATTCAGCAGCAGATTATCAATCAGCCTCACTGGCATTCCTCCAAGAAGTCGAAGCCCTTGGCTACAAGAGTACTGGTATCTACTCCATGAAGTCATTCTTCACTGGCGGTGTTCTGAACTCTCATGGCTTTGGTCAGCGGAAGGTTTGGGTTGCTGGTTACGGTGTAACTTCACTTGGTATTGACAATGCAGCTGCTTGGCAGTACAGCGATCACGGTATCATGGGAATTGACACCAGCTATGATTTTGATGGTGCCTTTACGACTGGCTCAGCTTCTGGTTCTGTTCCGCAGATCACTGTGCCGGCACCGCAACCAGTTCAGCATGTTGGTTACCCAGCCACCGGGACTTACATTGTCCAGCCTGGTGATACCTTATCCGGAATTGCCAGTCGGTATGGCACGACTTACCAAAACCTAGCTGCCATCAACGGTATTGGTGATCCGAACCGTATTAATGTCGGCCAGGTCCTCAAGGTAACTGGACAACCAACGAGTGAGAACACTTACTTCGTTCAGGCAGGGGACACCTTAAGCGGGATTGCTGCTAAGTTTGGCACAACAGTTTCCAATCTGGTTAGTCGCAATGGTATTGCCAACCCTAATGTTATCTATCCTGGGCAGAAGATCTACCTGACGGGGCAGTCTAACGCCTACACGGTTAAGAGCGGTGATACGCTGTCTGGAATTGCCGCTGCTTTCCATACCACTTGGCAAGCGTTGGCAGGCAAGAACCATATTGCTAACCCGAATGTAATTTACGTAGGACAGACAATTCAAATTTAGGGAGGCGAAAACCTCCTCTCAAGTTAACAATCCCAAATAGCTGTTGCAGAGAATTAATAGCTATTTGGGATTTTTTGTGTTGTAATAATAAATAGTATAGTTAAAAGATATAATGAGGTGATTTATTTGCTGTTTATCGATGAGTCTGGATCGATAACGAGAAGTAGAAATCGGAATCGGCGGTATTTTGTAATTGCAATCGTAGAAAGTAATAACCCATCACATGTAAAGAGAACTTTCAGGAAAGCAAAAGTTAAATTTTTAAGCACGCATACAAGCAAAGACTATGCGAGCTTGGATTACCGCCAAGAAATAAAAGGTTCCGAAATGCCACCAAAGATGAAAGAGTATATATTTAATGAGCTAAAAAATAAAACCGATGTTAAGCTTCATTATATAGTTATAGATAATCATCATCTGAAAGATAGTTTCCTTGATAACGTAGAACTGTGCTTTAATTTTGTTTTATGCAATTATCTAAAGAATTTATTGCAATTAAATAGTCAAAAGGACCTTTCAATAAAATTAGACGAACGAAATTGCTCTGTAAAAAGTCTAAACAGTCTTGGTGGCTATTTAAAAATCGAGCTAATGCTCCACAGCAATCTCATCAATCAATTCGGTGGCTGCAAGTATGTTGATTCAACAAAATCGGATCTTGTACAGGTAGCAGATATGGTTGCAAATACTGTTTACAGATCTTGTAAGCATGACTCAAAAGACGGAGCAAACGCATTGATAATGGACCACTACTTTAATGATGGGAACATGTATTTTCCTAATCATGCCAATAACCTTAAATGTTATACTCACGATATCTACTGGCTGATTGACAACAATCGTAAAAGACATTAAAATTAAATTGTGGTTATAGTAATTCGACTGATACCGCGTAATGCTTTTGTGACAGACGACAAAAGGAAACAACGTAAGCTACTTTTGGAAGTAGTCGGCCAGTCGTAGTAACTCAAAGGGCTTCTGGCCCTTTTTATTTTTACTAAAAAGGCGGCACCTTCATTCGAGGGTGTCGTCTTTTTCGTGATACAATAAGGAGGAAATAAATCAACTCTGTCAATGGGCAACTATGAAAACAAAAGTTGCCTGTTTTCATAAAATGGGCAATACTATGGGCACAAAATGGGCAGTTTCTATGGAGAATCAAAGATTTACCCAGAATGTCCAAGAGTTGAGTAACGATGAGTCCACTAGAGACATGCTGGAAAACCCGAGTTTTCAAGGATCATGAAAATGGACCAGGCTTCCTCACCACCAACCACGTCCTGGATGATCTGCCGGACGAGAATCAGTTGAGCCTGTTCTAGGTGAATTACAAACGAACACGCAGACGAAGGATAATCCACCGGCTACGTGCTCGTTTTTGTTTGTCATTAATAGTGTTTTATGCTAAACTTAACTATGGTAAATAACTCGTGGGAGTGAGCAGGGATGCTCGCTCTTTTTATTGCAAACGATGGAGGTGACACATTTGAGTACTGTTATTGAAACGGTAACGGAGCTTGTTAAGCCGATTTTAGCTGAGCACAACTTTTACCTGTATGACATGGAATTTGTCAAGGAGGGGAAGAGCTGGTACCTGCGCGTTTACATTGACAAGGATGGCGGGATCACCCTGAATGATTGTGCCACGGTTAGCGACCAGTTAAGCGAGGCCTTGGACAATGTCGAACCAGACCCGATTCCGCAGGCCTACTTCCTGGAGGTTTCATCTCCTGGTGCGGAACGGCCGCTTCGCAATGAAGAAGATTATCAACGGGCGGTCAACGACTACATTCACGTCTCCCTGTACCAACAGATCGATGGTAAGAAGGTTTACGAGGGAACCCTGACTAAGCTGACGGATAAGGAACTAACCCTCGATTATCTAGATAAGACCCGGCACCGTCAGGTTGTGATTGACCGGAGCAAGGTTGCCCAGGCTCGGTTGGCAATTAAGTTTTAATTAAAGGAGTGTCTTAAGTGAGCAAATCAAGAGTCAATGAGGAAATGATTGACGCCCTTAACTACCTGGAAAAGGAAAAGGGCATCAAGCGGGAAGTCATCATCGAGGCTTTGGAACAAGCCCTGGAGACGGCCTACAAGCAGAACTACGGCGAAAAGAACGTTGAGGTTGAATTTAATTCACTGACCGGTAACATCAAGGTATACGCCGTCAAGACGATCACCGATGATGAGGAAGCCGTTGCCAACGACAGCAACGAATTCATGAGCCTGGCGGACGCCCGCAAGCTCCCTCATGGTCAGGGATACGATGTCGGTGACGAGATTCGCGAAGAAGTTACCCCACGCAACTTCGGTCGGATCGCTGCCCAGACGGCTAAGCAGGTTGTGATGCAGCGGCTGCGTGAAGAAGAGCGGAAGATCATCTACGATAAGTACAAGACCTACGAAAACGAAATCATCACCGGTGAAGTTTCACGGGAAGACAAGCGCTTCACCTACGTGGACCTTGGTGACGGTGTTGAAGGGGCCATGGGCTACCGTGACAAGATGCCAAATGAGCACTACCACGTTCACGACCGGATTCAAGTCTATGTTTCCAAGGTCAACGATGACCGGCGTGGGCCTCAGATCTACGTCAGCCGGACTGCTCCTGAACTGCTGAAGCGGCTGTTCGAACGGGAAGTCCCTGAAATCAAGGACGGTACGGTCCTGATTGAAAACATCGCGCGGGAAGCCGGCGACCGGGCCAAGGTTGCGGTTTACTCTAACGACCCGAACGTTGACCCAGTTGGTACCTGTGTCGGCCCACGGGGTTCACGGGTTCAAGCCATCGTCAACGAGTTGGATGGCGAAAACATGGATATCGTTGAATACGTTAAGGATCCAGCCAAGTTCATCGCCAACGCCCTGAACCCAGCCGATGTCTTAGATGTTATCTTCAATGAACCGGCAGAAGAGCCAGTTGAAGATACACCAGCCGATGGTGATGACGAGGCTGAGACTGAAGCAGCACCAAAGGAAGCTGAACGTTCTTGCACGGTGGTTGTTCCGGATAACCAGCTTTCCCTGGCTATCGGTAAGCGGGGTCAAAATGCCCGGTTAGCAGCTCGGTTGACCAAGTACAAGATCGATATCAAGTCCGAATCTGAAATGGAAAACCTCGAAAACCAGGCGGACGACACGAATGATGCCAGCAATGACGTAGCAACCGATCCGGCTGCCGACCAACCATCAACTGACGCAGAATAATCAAGCAACGGGGTGAAAATAATGAAAAAGAGAAAAGTACCGATGCGTAAGGATATTGTCACTGGTGAAATGATGCCCAAGCGGCAACTGATCCGGGTAGTCAAGAACAAGGAAGGCGAAGTTTCGCTGGATCCAACCGGCAAGAAGTCTGGTCGGGGGGCCTACATCGCGGTCGATGTTGAGATCGCTAAGCGGGCCAAGGCCGAGAAGACCTTTGAGAAGGCCTTCCATGTTACCCTGGATGACTCATTCTATGATGAATTGATCCAGTACACGGACCACCTGCAAGCCCGGCAGGAATTATTTGGAAAAGATGCCCAAAAATAATCAACAAATTCTAAACCTATTGGGGTTAGCGCGGCGTGCCGGTCAGCTGACCAGTGGGGAAGGAATCGTATTAAAAAATATTCAAACTAACAAGGCAAAGTGTGTGTTTTTAGCAAGTGATGCTGGGAAGGCGAGCGTCAAGAAGTTTACCGATAAGTGCAACTTCTACCACGTCCCGTGCAACCAGCAATTTACTAGAAAGCAGCTCAGTCAGGCAACGGGTCAGGCAAGAACCGTTTTTGGTGTGATGCAATCTGGATTTGCAAGAAAGTTTGAGGATTTAACGACAATGGAATAAGGAGCGTGAGCGTATGGCCAAGGAACGAATTTACGAACTAGCAAAAGAGCTTAAGATGCCAAGTAAGAGCTTGGTAACAGTGGCTAAGCAACAGGGAATGGCAATTAAGAGTCACATGTCCTCTGTGACCCCTGAACAGGCCAACCAACTGCGGAACGTCGTCAAGGGTAACGCTGCCAAGAAGAACCAAGCGGCTAGTCCTAAGAAGCACGAAAACCGGTCAAACAACAATAACCATCAGGAACACAAGAGCGGTGAAAATCATGGCAAGCATGCCGAACACCAGGATCACCGCAATAACGATCAACACCGTGGCAACCAAGACCACAAGGGCCACAATGATCATAACAATAACAACCAACGCCACAATGGCGGCGGTCGGTTCGGCGGCAGCTTGAATTCTAATGATAACCGGCGGGGCAACAACCGTTTCGGCAAGAAGAACAAGAAGCGTAACAAGCACAATAAGAACCGCCGAATGCGGGAGGTTGAACACAAGCAACCAACTCAGCGGAAAGACAAGCCATTACCGGATGTGCTTGAATACACCGAGGGGATGAACGCCCAGGATCTGGCCAAGCTCCTGCACCGTTCACCAGCGGAGATCATCAAGAAGCTCTTCATGCTTGGGGTAATGATCAACCAGAACCAGTCCCTGGATAAGGATACGATCGAATTGCTGGCTGCCGATTACGGTATTGAAGCCAAGGAAAAGGTTGAGGTCGATGTTTCTGATATCGATAAGATTTTCGAGGAAGAGCAGAACAATACTGACCACCTGATTTCCCGGCCACCAGTTGTTACCGTCATGGGTCACGTTGACCACGGTAAGACGACCCTGCTGGATAAGCTGCGTCACTCTCACGTTACTGCTCATGAAGCTGGTGGAATTACCCAGGAAATCGGTGCCTACCAGGTTCACTATAACGACCACCTGATTACCTTCCTGGATACGCCAGGACACGCGGCCTTTACTGAAATGCGGGCTCGTGGTGCCAACATCACCGATATCACGGTCCTCGTGGTTGCTGCTGATGATGGGGTTATGCCGCAGACCGTCGAAGCCATCCACCACGCCCAGGCCGCCAAGACCCCAATCATTGTTGCCGTTAACAAGATCGATAAGCCAGGTGCCAACCCCGACCGGGTTACCGAAGAACTGGCTAAGTACAACCTGATCCCAGAAGACTGGGGTGGGGACACGATCTTTGTTAAGATCTCCGCTAAGTTCGGGAAGAACCTGGACGAGCTGCTTGACATGATCCTCCTTCAGGCTGAAATGATGGAATTAAAGGCTAACCCTGATCAAAACGCCGCTGGTTCCGTTGTTGAAGCCCGGCTGGACCAAGGTAAGGGTTCCGTCGCTACGGTCCTGATCCAACAAGGGACCCTGCACGTCGGTGACCCGATCGTGGTTGGTAACACCTATGGCCGTGTCCGGACGATGACCAACGAAAATGGTCGGCGGATCAAGGCCGCTACGCCAGCAACGCCTGTCGAAATCACGGGGCTCAATGAAGTGCCTGAAGCCGGGGACCGGTTTGTTGTCTTTGACGATGAAAAGACAGCCCGGGCCGCCGGTGAAGCACGGGCAAAGCGGGCCCAAGACAAGGAACGGCAGAAGACTTCGCACGTTACCCTGGATAACCTCTTTGCTACGATGAAGAAGGGGCAGATGAAGACCCTGCCAATCATCATCAAGGCCGATGTTCAGGGATCTGTAGAGGCTCTGAGTCAGAGTCTGCAGAAGATCAAGGTGGATGGTGTCCGGGTTGACATCATCCACCAGGCCGTTGGTGCCATCAGTCAGAGTGATGTTACCCTGGCCGAAGCTTCGAACGCCGTTATCATCGGCTTCAACGTTCGTCCTACACCAGTTGCCAAGTCCCTGGCCGACTCCAACAACATTGACATCCGTCTTCACCGGGTCATCTACAAGGCCATCGAAGAAGTTGAAGATGCCATGAAGGGGATGCTAGAGCCAGTCTACGAAGAAGAGACAATCGGTGAAGTTGAAGTTCGTCAGATCTACAAGGCCTCCAAGGTCGGCACCATTGCCGGTGGGATGGTCACTTCCGGTAAGATCACCCGGGACTCCAAGGTTCGGCTGGTCCGTGACGGAGTGGTTGTCTACGAAGGTGAGCTTGGCAGTCTAAAGCGGTTCAAGGATGACGTCAAGGAAGTCAAGGCCGGCTTCGAATGTGGTCTGACGATTGCCAACTACAATGACATCAAGGAAAAGGATGTCATCGAAGCTTACCGGATGAAGGAAGTTCCAGTTAAGTAAAACTGAAGGAGAAAACTATGCCAAGTAAACAATTTCGGGTTGACCGGCTTGCCGGGGAAATCCAGCGCGAAGTTGATGACATCCTGCTGAAGCGGGTGCGTGATCCCCGGGTTCAAGGAATCACCATCACGGGTGTCGACGTCACTGGTGACTTGCAGCAGGCGACGATCTACTACAGCTTGCTTTCTGATCTGGCATCTGATGGTGAGAAGGCCCAGGCCGGTTTGGATAAGGCAACTGGCCTAATCCGGAGCGAGCTGGGGAGCCGGCTCAACATCTTTAAGACGCCCGCAATCAAATTCGAACGGGACAAGTCGATTGCGTACGGTAGCCGGATTGACCAGCTGATCAACCAGTTGCATCAACAAGAAAAGTAAGTAGGAGCGGGGCGGGACCCCGCTTTTATTTTGGAGGAAACAATATGGATGGAATTATCCCATTATACAAGGAGCGGGGGATGACCAGCTTTGACTGCGTCAGCCGCCTGCGCCGGATCCTGCACACCAAGAAGATCGGCCACTCCGGCACCCTGGACCCGTCCGTGGATGGGGTCCTGCCAATCTGCGTGGGGAGCGCCACGAAGGTTGTCCCTTACCTGATGAAGTCGGGGAAGAACTACCAGGGGGAGCTTTTGATCGGGGAGGCCACCACGACCGAGGACCTGGACGGCGAGGTGATTGCCGCCCAGCCGGTCACCAGTGAGATTCCCCCGGCGGCCATTGAGAAGGCGATGGCGTCGCTGACCGGTGACATCACCCAGATCCCGCCGATGTATTCAGCGGTCAAGGTGAACGGCAAGCGGCTTTACGAGTATGCCCGTGCTGGCGAGACGGTGGAGCGGCCGATTCGCCACGTCACCATTGACAAGTTTGAGCTCCTGAGCAGCAAGTATGACCCGACGATCAAACAGCAACGGGTCCGGTTCAACGTGGTCTGCAGCAAGGGCACCTATGTCCGGACCCTGGTAGTCGAGCTGGCCAAGCGGCTCGGCTATCCGGGAACGATGAGCTGGCTGACCCGCTTGGAGAGCGGCGGCTTCATGCTGGAACAGACGCTCAGCCTGACGGATGTTCAGGATGCCGTCACGGCGGGGACGATCAGCCACTACCTTTACCCGCTGGATTACGCGCTGCGGGACTACCCAGCGGTTGAGTTGTCCGATTCGCAGTGGGCCGCGGTCCAGCACGGGGCCTGGCTGAAGCCGGCAGAGGTGTCCACCACTGCGGATTCGGTCGTCTTGAAGTATAATAAGCAGGTAAAGGCCCTGTACCACCTTGATCAGCAGCACGGGGCCTATAAACCGACTAAAATGTTTTCAGTGAAATAGGGGGCAACCGTATTGCAGGTTATTAGAGTTCATCACCCGCTCGACCAAAAAATTGTGCCGGCGGGTCCAGTCGTCCTGGCAATGGGCTTCTTTGATGGGGTCCACCGGGGACATCAAGCGGTCATTCGCCGCGCCAAGCAGATCGCCGAAAAGCGCGGCCTCCCGCTGGCGGTGCTGACCTACAGCCATGCTCCCGGGGTGGCCTACCGGCAATACCCGGGCGGCTTCAAGTACCTCTCAACCACTGACCGCAAGCTGGACCTTTTGAAGCAGCTAGGTGTTGGTATCGTCTACCTCATCAGCTTCACCTCCAGCTTTGCTAGCCTGGCTCCGCAGGACTTTGTTGACCAGTACCTGGTGGCCTTTCACAGCCAGGTTGTAGTGGCGGGGTATGACCATACCTATGGCCCGGCCAATGTTGCCTCCATGGAGCTCCTGCCGGGTTATGCCAAGGGACGCTTTGACGTGGTCACGGTCCCCAAGTTTACGGCGGATGATTCGGCTGCCAAGGTTGGCTCGCGGACGATCCGCCAGCTGATCGACCAGGGGAAGGTAGAAGCGGCCAACCAGGAGCTCGGCTACTACTACCAAACCACCGGCCTGGTTGTCCACGGCCTGGCTCGGGGCCGTACCCTGGGCTTCCCGACGATCAACGTTGAAACACCCACCCCAGAGCGGTTGCCGGGAATCGGAGTCTACGCGGTCGACGTCATGATCGGTGACCACTGGTACGGCGGGATGGCCAGTGTTGGTCATAACATTACCTTTGGCGACCATAACCAGCTGACGGTCGAGATCTACCTGTTTGACTTTGACCGGATGGTTTATGGCGAAGAGGTGCAGGTGCGCTGGTACCAGTTCCTGCGCGGTGAGCAGAAGTTTGCCGGGGCCGACGAGCTGGTTGCCCAGATGAAGAGGGATGAACAAGCAGCCCGCGCCATCGTCCAGAATCCGCCAGTGCTGCCTGATCAGCGGGTTCATTAACAATATGAAAATGGGAGCGAGACAGAAGTTGTTTACGACATCGTTTTTCGACGCAAGCTAGCCTTAGGAAGCCCCCGCGAGCACAAATAGAGGTCCAGAGTTCGGCTTTTGCCGGGCTTTGGACCTCATTTGTGTACCGCGTTGTTTGATTTTAACCTAGCCAGAGCGTTTAACGTCTCCACCTCTCAGTCGGGATTGTTAATCAGTGCCTATGCTATTGGTGATGCGGTCACGGCCTTGATCGCAGGACCGCTATCGGATAGCCGGGACCGGAAGAAGATTATGATTGGAGGTCTCGCATTCTTTGCCATCGGGACCCTGGCCTGTGGACTCTCAACTAAGTTTGTTGAAATGCTGATCTTCGAGTTTGTCTCTGGAGTAGCCTCGGCCTTTGTTGCGCCCCAGGTTTATGCAACTGTTCCCACAGTCGTAGCTGGCAACAAGGTGGCGCAATTAATGGGCTTTTCCCTGGCTGGCCTTTCTTCCTCCCAGATTTTCGGGATACCAGTCGGCAGCTACTTGGCCACGATAAGCTGGCGAATTTCTTTCTTCTGTCTGGCAGCCTTGGCAGTGATCCTTATCCTTGTCCTGCAGTTCAACCTGCCGGAGACTAAGGTTGGCAAATCAGAAAACGGGCATTCCTTTTTCAGTAACCTCAGTCAAGCCTTGAAGAATTCAGCTGCCCGGGAGATGTTGGTCGTCTATTTCGTCTATACGTTAGGATCGTGCCACCATTTCGTTTATCTCGACCTGGTTTAATCATGACTTTGGCCTGAATCTCAGTCAGATTGGGACGGCGATGATCCTGATCGGTTGCGGGCAGTTACTTGGTTCCGTATTTGCCGGCCGGATGACGAATCAGTTTGGCTTCCGCAAGGCCGCCAGGATTGAGTTTGGCTGCCTGGTGGTCCTTTATATTGTGGTCCCGTTTGCACCTAACGTCATCATAGCAGACATTCTCTGCGCCGTAATCTACATTTTCAACGGTTTCATGGTTCCATTACTGATGACCTGCCTGCAGAATACCGTAAAGGATGCCCGGAGCACGATTGCTTCGTTGGCAAATTCAGCAATGTACCTGGCCGAGACCTTCGCTGGGGCGATCGGCTGCTACCTCTTTAATGCTTTTCCTGGCTTCTTCGGGATCGCCGTCTTTTCTGCTATTGTGATTATACTGGTACTGCTTTTAGGCAATCGAAGCATTCAAGACTAGGAAATCTGGAGAATGGATATGACTATTACACAATTACGCTACCTGGTAGAGTTAACCGAATCGGCCAATGCAACTCAAGCGGCCCAAAAGTTAAATGTTACGCGGCCAGCACTGACCAATGGAATCCGCCAATTAGAGGAGCAACTTAATACCAAATTGGTTGTCACCCATAATAATAAAATTACTCTGACTGCCAACGGGCAAAAAGTGGTTGCACAAGCGAAGAAAATTTTGAACGATGTTAACACACTATATGAATTGGTGATTACCATGACGGGCAGGTTGCTTTATCCTTTCAGAGCCCGTAGGAACTATTGCGGTCCATCCAGCAACAGACCCTTGATCTTGCCTTTACCGTGGTTCCTAATGACATTCCCCTCGATAGTCTGCCGGTCCAATTTGATCCAATCTTTGAGGATCATTTAGGCGCCTTTGCCATTCCGGAAAATCCGTTAGTTCCAAAGCACGTGATCAGCTACCAGAAACTCCAAAAGGAAAACATTATTGTTAGTCATGATGCTGATAATGAACGCTTTATTCACCAGATCATGGCTAAGCATGGGTCACTGCACATCGTTTTAACGACTCCGGGCACTATATTATGGACAATGAGACGATCCTGCTCGGTCGTCGTAGCCAGCTTGATTGGTCGCCATACAAAGACCAGATCAGGTTAGTGGAACTCTCAAATCAAACGCTCAATCAGGTTAAGTTTTCTTTTGGATGGCTGTACTTAAGAAACCATCATTTTTATAAGAGTGAACGCTCCCTGATCCGGGCGATGACGGCTGATTTTTACCAGGGGTAAAGAAAAATTTCACCCCTGTAATTAACCGTAAATTTTCAAAGAACCTCTTTGCGTGTACGATCAAGATGTTAGCAAGTAACGCAAGGAGGTTTTATTAATGAAACTATTGATTTTAGGTGCCGCTGGCAAAATCGGCCAATTGGTAACGTAGGATGTGATCTATGATCCAGACGTGACGCTGACGCTTTTCGCGCACAATGCCCAGGAACGGTTGCGTGAATATGGTAAGCACGATAACGTCCAGCTGGTTAACGGTGACTTTCTGGATAAGGATGTCCGTGACAAGACGATGAACGGCCAGGACATGGTAGTTTTGGCCTACATGCCTAAGAAGGATCCAGAGGCGCAGACGATTGTGGACGCAATGGAAAAGGCCAGCGTTAAGCCCTGCGTGATCACCGGTGCATTTGGTATCTTTGATGAGCTGGAGGAACCAATGCGTTCCAAGCAGGAAAAGTTGGCGCACGGTTACGATGGTCCTCCTTATAAGCAATTGAAGAAGGATGGCAAGCTCTTTGATGAGAGTTCAGTCGATTATACCTATCTCCGGATGCCATGGCTGAACGATGATGACACCGAGAAGCTCGAGGTTGTGCCTAAGGGAACAATGATGCACGGTGCCGACGTTTCACGGAAGGCTGTCGCCAAGCTGATCGCTGAAATTGTTGCGGACCCATCGAAGTTTGCCAACTCCAACATCGGTTTACAGGGGATGCAAGACTAAGAATAAATACTCCAAGATACTAAAATAAACCCCGTGATTGGTTAAGATCCCAACCATGGGGTTTTAGCATTGTTAAGCTAGCCCGGCAACCAGCTTTTTGATCTCGTCACGCACCTGGCGAAAGACGGTCATCTTTTGCTCATGCGTCCCTGTAGCCTTGGCCGGGTCTGGCAAGGGCCAGTGGATGCTCTGCGCCTGAGGAGGGATTACTGGGCAACGGTCGCGTGCATCACCGCACAGGGTCACAATCAGGTCGGCAGAATTGAAGTAGTCTGGGTCGATTAACGTGGACTTTTGCTGGCTGATGTCAATTCCGTCCTCGGCCATCGCCTCGACGGCATAGGAGTTCAAGCCATGGGTTTCGACACCGGCACTGCGGCACTCGTACTGCCTCTTGAGCAAGACATTGGCATAGCCTTCTGCCATTTGACTGCGACAGGAATTACCCGTGCATAGGAAGTATATCTTTTTCATAATTAGTAGAATCTCCTCTTAATCCAGAGCGCGACATCAACCAATAGGATCATCACTGGTACTTCGACCATTGGACCGATGACCGCCGCAAAGGCTTCACCAGAGTTCAGCCCGAAGATCCCGACGGTTACCGCCACGGCGAGTTCGAAGTTGTTGCTGGCGGCGGTGAAGGACTGCGTTGCAGAGATCGAGTAGTTGGTTCCGGTCTTCTTTGCAATCCAGAAGGTGATGAAGAACATCAGGACGAAGTAGAGCAGGAGTGGGATGGCGATCTGCACTGCGTCAAGCGGCAATTGGACGACCCGGGCGCCCTTGACAGAGAACATGACAACGATGGTGAAGAGTAGGGCCCAAGTGGTAATGCGGCTGATCTTGGGAACGTACTTGTCCTCGAACCAGTCCCGGCCCTTGGTGTTGATGATCAGGTAACGCGAGCCGATCCCAAGGATGAACGGAATTCCAAGATAGATGAAGACGGTTTTGGCAATCTCGCTCATTGTGATGTTGACGGTCTGGGTCTGAATGCCGAAGAGTTTCGGCAGGACGCTGATAAAGAGGTAGCCGTAGACTGAGTAGAAGATGATCTGGAAAAGGGAGTTCAAGGCGACTAGTCCCGCCGCGTAGTCATTGTTCCCGTGGGCTAGCTCGTTCCACACGATGACCATCGCAATGCAACGGGCCAGGCCAATCATGATGAGGCCGATCATGTAGTTTGGATAGTTCCGCAGGAAAATGATTGCCAGGGCGAACATCAGAAGAGGACCGACAACCCAGTTCTGGATCAGGGAGAAGGTCAGCTCTTTCTTGTCCCGAAAGACGTCGCCCATTTTCTCGTAATTAACCTTGGTCAACGGTGGATACAGCATGAGGATCAGCCCAATCGCGATCGGGATAGAGGTCGTACCCACCGACCAACTGTTGATCAGCTTAGGCAATGACGGGAAGACGAAACCACTCAAGATTCCTAGCGCCATGGCCAGAAATACCCAGAGAGTCATATAACGATCCATGATTGATAAGTTCTTTGATGTATGCATAGTAACCCCTCCTAATATATAGATAATCGTCTATGTAAGGATCAAAAATAAAAGGATTAGCATTTCTTATTCGCGTGCTTGCAAATGCAATCTTCGGTATCGGATAGGGTCTTCGTCAGTCCGTTGATAATCAGTGCGGCCTTTTCCTGATTCAACGAGTAGTGGTGCCACTTGCCCTTCTTGGTTACAGTGACCAATCCATTATTTTCCAGCACCTTCATATGGTGGGAGAGGGTAGGCTGGGTGAAATCAAAGTGATCGAGAATATCACAAGCGCACATCTCACCACAGGAAAGTATTTCGAGGATCTTGAGTCGATTCGGTTCCGCGACAACCTTTAGCAGGTCTGCTAATTCTTGATAATCCATTTACTTTCCTCCCTTACATAGATATTCATCTATATAATAGATCATTTTAGTACAAATGTATACCGGAATTAGAAATGAAAAGTTCGATTTGGAGGTATAAAAAAGGCATCCTTTCAGATGTCCCGTTGATATGGATAACGCCCTAATCCTCAAATTGATTAGTCTATCAGAAGTTCTTCCGACTGAAAGCCCAGTAGGCCAGCAGGAGGAAGACTACCGTGTAGCAAAGGGTTCCCGTCAATAGCTGGGCATTGGAGAGCATGGACGTGACGTGGTAGGTCGCGTAGTTATAGTACTGGGTCGTAAGGTTGAGCATGTTAAATGGGTTCCAGCGAACAATGCTGCTGGGACCGACGTGGGCCAGCAATAAACTGGAGGATAGGTCGCTGCCCATGAAGATGATCAGGGCGTTGATGGCGATGACTACAGTGTTGGAGTTGATCAGGCACGAGGTCAGGCAAATCAGACTGATAATCAGCGTTGACGTGATCAGATCGACTCCGGTGTTCATAAACATATTGACGACCAATGGCTGGTGGTACTTGTAGATTGCGGCCCAGAAAACGGGGGCGTTGATGATTGGAACGATGTTTAGCAACACCGTCAGGATCATTGCGGCGATGTGCAGGACAAAATCGTAGAGAAACAGGGTGATGAACTTGGCGAAGAAGACCGCCGAACGGCTACTTGACCGGTATATCAAGGGGATGATCGTCCCGTACTGAAACTCCATTGAAAAGATGGTGGAACCGACGATGACCAGGATAAGCATGATGATGGTGCTTGAATCGTAACAGGTCATCACCAAGAGGTTGCTGTAGGTCCGGCCCATCGCCAGGCCGATGATGATCATAAAAAAGAGCATGAGGGTGATAATGATCCAAGGCAGCTTGCGGTGATTTAGTTTATACAGCTCGTGCTTTAGTTGTGTGTACATGATTGCTGATCCTCCTTTCTAGAAATTCCGTTTTTTGAAGGCCCATAAGCCGATCAGGAGAAAGAGCAGGGTGTAGATCAGGTTGCCGGCGACCAGTTCACCATTAGTCAGTGAACTGACCTGGTGAATGCTTGGGTTGGCAAGCTGGACGATGATGTTGATTATGTTAAATGAGTTCCACGCCAAGACGTTGGCCAAGCTGGGCAGGGCCTCCATCACAAACGCGGAAATTAGTGCGCCCAAGAAGCCGACGAACAGGCCGATAACGATCACGGCCACACTGGATTTGATCATTGAGATCAGCATCAGTGAGAGAGTAATGCTAAACATCAGGTAGAGGGCCACCCCAGCTAGATTAATTACTAGGTCGGTGATTAGGGGGTGTTAGTGGTAGATAAGTCCCCAGCTAAACTTACCGTTGACAAATATGAGCTTGATAATAAGCGCAAATACGAAGCTTGCCAGGAGGAGCAGAAGACTATAAAGAATGAGAGTTATCAGCTTTGCCAGGAAGACCGATTGCCGATTGGGGCTCTTGTAAAGTAGGGTAGCCATTGTATTGTTACGGAACTCCATCGCAACGAGGTTGGCGCTTAATGCGATCATGATAATGATGACCCATTGGCCGGACCCAAAGCCCTGGGAAACCAGGTCCTTATTGATGTAAGCAATTGGAATGGCGGAATAAATCATTAAGCCAAACAAAATGATGAAGGCGAGCCATGAAGAACGCTGGTGGGCCATTTTATATAACTCATGAGAGAATGTTATTTTCATCATTCAGCCCCCCGTTTCTTTTCTAAGGCGTTGACGATTGCCTGCTCAAAGGTTTTGCGGATCGGCGATAGCTCGGTGAGCAGGATCTGATGCTGGTACAGCAGTTGCTGGATTGGGGCAGTATCTTGGGTCCTAATGATCAAAGATTTATCTCGGTATTCAAATGGCAAATTGTTGGCATGCAGCAGATCTTGGACTTGCTTGTCGTCCGCGGTTGTCTTCAGCCGGTAATGGCTGATCTTGGTATTTTGAAACTTGTCAATTGGCACGTCCATGACAATCTCTCGGTGATTGAGGATAATTACCGAGGTCATCACCTTTTGCAATTCACTCAAGACGTGGCTGGAGATGAGAAAAGCCGTTCCATGCACAGCATATTCATGAATGATTTTGCGGATTGAGATGGTGGCTTCAACATCCAGGCCATTCATTGGTTCATCGAGGATAACCAATTTTGGATTGTTCAATAGGGCCAGGGCAATGCCGAGCTTCTGCTTCATCCCGATCGAATAGGATTTGGCGGGCCGGTCAATGTAGGCGGTCATCCCCAACCGCTTGATTAACCGATTAAGATCATCCTTGTCCCGTGAGTAGAGCGCCAGGTTCTCCTTCCCTGACAAAAATGGGTAGATTGCAGGATTCTCGATCAGGGCGCCCACGTTAACCAGGGACTTGTGATTACTAGCGGTAATCTGCTGACCATCGAAGGTAATGCTGCCGGTGAACTTGGTGAGGCCGAGTAGGGTCTTCATGATGGTGGTCTTGCCGGCACCATTCGGCCCAATCAGGCCAACGATTTCTCCGGGAGAAATGGTAAATGAGGCATTCTTTATGGCAAGTTTACGGCCGTAGTATATATTGATATTTTTAACATTAAGCATCGTGGGTCCCCTCCATTTAATAGACTCTTTCAGCTCAATTATACATGAAACCGTTTTTTGTTTAGTAATCTCACGTGATCAGATTGGAACGCAAAAAATAACCCATAGCGGGGAGTTTGAAGATTAAGGCAAATTCCCCGTTATGAGTTAAATTCATCTTACTATATAAAAATGTGAAGATCTTGCGTGCTTAAAACTTTTTTCTTAATTCGACTTCAGTACCACAAATGATAAGCGTAAGTAAGATTACCCCACTGGCCATAGTGAGGACGATACTATTATTCCCGGTCTGCGGTAAGGTTGACTGGCCACCCTTACTTGTTTGCACCTGAGTGTGAACGTGCTTAAGTGAGTTTTGATGAAGCAACGGCTTTTCCTGTGTCGTTGCTAGCTTTTGCGGAGTAGTTGTTGCCTTAGCAGACGTGGAAGTTTGGTCGTTAGTCATTCTTGATACACCTGTTGCTACCGTTTGTGAACCGGCAGAAGCAGGAGTACCAGTTGCTGGCGTTTGTGCCGTAGGGGCTTCGCTATGACTACTAGTCCTGGTCCCATTATTAATGGTGTCCTTTTGTTGCTGACTGTTGTTCTTTTGATCCTTTTGCTGCTGGCGGTATTGGTTTAAGAAAATAAACTGGTGATTGTCCTCGAATAGCTTCCCTAAGGCTAGCAGTAGGAAGTCATCACCTTTTCCACCTTCTAGTTGAACACCAAGTGGCAGACCAGCTGCGCTCACGTAAATTGGCAGACTCAAGGCCGGATCACCAGAAAGGTTTGCTAATTGCGTAAATGGTGTTTTGCTGAGACCATGGAGCCATGAGTCGTAGATTAATTGCATCTGCTGATTAAATGGCAGGTCCTTAATCTTCATCATCTTGGCAACATATTCTGGCAGGTAAGCCGGATCACTGTTCAATGGTGCTGTTGTGGCAGTCGTTGGCGTCAGGTAGATAGGATACTGCTGGTGAAAGGCTGTCATCTGTTGGTTGACCAAATTCAACTCGTTTCTGAACTGCTGACTAACGCTGCGAGGTGCCTTGCGACTGGCCTCATATAAGGCATAGGTCATCGGACTGACGTTACCATTGGTTACATCGTCTGCGGTTAAGTTTCGGTGCAGCTTTTGCTGGGCTAGGTAATTGGCGACTGAACCGTCATCTAACGCGCCTAAATAGTAAGTCTGCATCATCTTAACCCCATCAACGGGACTGTTTTGTTCTACAACATTAAAGCCCTGGGCGCGCAGGAAAGCCACTGCCTTGAGGACCGCGTTTTTAGCATCCTGGCTGACCGGAGTTCCCACTGGTGAAACGAGCGAGTAGGCAATCTTTACCTGCTTTAGGTTCGTAGGCATAGGCTGGAGCAACTGTTGAGCATGACGTGGATTCATTAACCCCTGAAGAAGGGTTGCCGTATCGGTAATATCCCGCGTATCCGCAAAGTTGACAACAGAAGGAGTCATTGAATCACCAGTAATCAGTCCCTGAGTTGGCTTAAGACCAATTACACCCGTCCAGGAAGCGGGGATTCTTAATGAACCACCGGCATCGTTTCCAGTGGCAATTGGGACGATGCCCGCGGCAACACTCGCCACGGCACCACCGGATGAACCACCAGTATTGTGATCAAGGTTCCACGGATTATGTGCAACACCGTTCAGGTTTGAATTAGTGATATTAATTAGACCTAATTCAGGGTAATTTGTCTGACCTACAATAACAAAGCCCATGTCCTGAAGCTTTTTAATAAAACTGTTCGTGAAGTGATACGTATTTCCCTTAAGGTAAGGCAAGCCATTAGTGTTAGGGTAACCCTTGTAGGATTGGCCTAAGCCTTTGATCAGAATCGGCACGCCATAAAATGGCTTATTATCCGCTGGTGTTTTCTGCAAGTCATTAACCTGCTTCTGAGCATTTTGCGGATCAGTGTAAATAACATTATTTAACTGACCATTAGTTTGGTCAATATGCTGGTAGACATGGTTAACTAAGGCCTGGTTATTGATGCTACCGTTCTTGATGCCCGCAGCAATTTTATGTGCCGACTGGTTGTCAGTCTGCTGAACATTCTCGTTAGTTGTGGGTGTCTGCTGAGGAGCCTGCGCCTGTTGACCTGTTTGGTCGGACGAAGTGCTCTGTTGTGAGCTGCTAGAATCAGTTGCTTGTCGATTCTGTACCTGGGTCTGCTGGACCGGCTGATTACCGGTATCGATATCGGCCATAACCGGAGCGGCCAGGCTGAGGTTACCAAGCAAGAGGACCAGCGCTGCTAGGCCTCTTGCTAATTTTGCTTTATTCCTTGCCATACAAAAACCTCCCAAATATCTAATACGGCCTAAGTATAGTACATATAAAATCGCTTTCAAATAAAAAGACTTTGTAATTTTACTTAATTAGGTTTGAAAGGGCTACGAGACCATAGTCTAACCTTGGCTGTCATCATTCAGCACCCCTTTATGCTTTTTGCAGATTATTTCACGGCAGCTTGTACCAGATCGATTGGAGCAAGTATGTTTGAATTTTATCAAGATCCTTTAGGCAAAAACGGTAAAGCAGGTTAGCCTACTCAAAACCAAGGACCAAGTTATTCACAATCTCATTAAACTTACCGGTACTTAGGGCTGTAACAAATTCAACGCTATTGTTGACTTGCTCACAATGTAAGCGCTTTACATTGATGACTGAAACTCCTACAATAAGATTGTGATTTCTAATCACGGAAAAAAGATTAAGGAGGGAACCCTGTATGAGTTTCTATAGTGATGAAGTAGTCGAGAAGATCGACTCCGCAACTCCCAGATTAAAGATCCTGACGCGAACGAACCTTGCCGCAACCCCACAGGCCAATATTATTATTTCGCACGGCCTGGCGGAGTACTCCGGCCGTTTTGACCCGCTTGCCAGTTACCTGGTCAAACATGATAACAACGTTTTTCGTTACGACCAGCTCGGTCATGGCGGTTCTGATGGTGTACGAGGGTTCCTTGCCTCACCAGATGACTTGTCGGACAATCTCAAGATAATGGTCGACCGGGTCAAGACCAAGTACCCGAACCTGCCGACCTTTATCCTCGGGCACAGTATGGGTGGGGAGACGGTCCTCCTGTACGGGGCCAAGTACCCGCATACCGTTGATGGCCTAGTGGTTACTGATCCGGTTTCGCTGCTTGAGGACCAGGAGATTGGGATGGCTAAGGCACTGCCGGTTTCCGGTGACGAAAAGGATGTCATTCCCAATTCGATTGGCGAAGGCCTGGTCACTGATCAGCGGGTGGTTGAGAAGTACAAGCATAACCCGCAGGTTCTCCACCAGCTGACGGTGGGAATTGAAAATGTCCTCTACCAGGGTGCCGTTTACCTTCGTGACCATATCGACCAGATTGTTGATCCCATCCTTTACCTGCAGGGCCAGGCAGATGGCCTCCTTTCCTACCGTGATGCACTGAAAGCTTATGCCGAAATCTCTTCGCCGGATAAGGAGCTCCACGTTTACTCGTTTCTCATGCACGAGATTCTGAATGAGCCCAGTCGCAAATGGGAGATCTACGGCGAAATTAATCGCTGGGTAAGTAAACGGATCTATTGAAAATTTGTGTAATTTAATTAAAAATGCCACCCGCTTCTATCTAATAGCCGGGTGGCATTCCTGTTTAATATAAATTTTTCGGGTGTGGCAATCCCTTGATTTCGTGACGGACGTGATTTAACATGTCGTCCACCATTTCGACCACGTGGGGATCGTCGAGAATATAGAAGACCTTGGTGCCTTCCTTATGGTTTCGCACCAGCTGGTAGCGTCGCAGGATCCTCAACTGTTTCGAAATAACGGGTTGGGCAATTCCCAGCGCTTGGACAATCTCGTTGACCGAAGCATCATTGTCCTGGTAGCGAAGGAAGTACAGGATCTTGATCCGGGTACTGTTGCTCAACACCTTGTAGATTTTAGTAGCTTCATTGATTAGGTCATCACTTATTTCCAACGAAGAGTTCACTCCTATATCAGATTAATTAGGTGACTGATCAGACCGCTGTCCCAGAATACGTAAAGACCGACCCCGATGTAGACAACTTTCATCAGGATTTCACTGTACTTGGTCATGAAGTGACTGACGACTGGAATCTCACCGACCAGTTTTAATAAGCATACTATAATTATCGTAAAAATGCCGACAAAGAGCAATACTTCTAGGAAGTGGGCGAAACTAACCCCGGTTAGGATCGGCAAAAAGATGGAGAGGTTACAGCCGGCACATACGGAGAGGTACGTGACCAGGACTGTGATGATCGGATTGTGACGGTCCTCGTTGCTGGGATCTTCGTCATTGTCGTGCAGGGCCATCCAGATTGGCAAAATCCCCAGGACTCCCAGTAGCCACTCGGGAAGAAACATTGCCAGAATTTGTCCGGCAAAGTAACTGGCCGCCACGAGGATGAGGACCCCCAGCAGGTAGCCGAGGATAACGTCACGCAGCTTAAACCTTCTTAGTAATAGCAATAGGATGAAGAAAAAGTCCAGGTTAACGGCGATGAAGGTTGCAATAATAACCCACCAGTTCATATGAATGCCTCCAATATATCTAATTCGATATATACTATATATCGAATTTGGTATATGTAAACTGGAAATCACAACTGATTTATTTTGAAGATAGTGGACTTTAGCCACTATCTTTGATGATGTATATGCACGAGGGAGGTCCAACAATGCTATCGACACAACAGATAAACATGATCAGACGGTTTAACCGCCAGTACACCCAGGCACTTGGGATCCTAAACAAGCACACCTTCGACATGGATATGACCTATCCGGAGGGACGGGTGCTGATTGAAATCGCCGAGAATGCGCCGGTGACCCCGATGATGCTTTCTAAGTGTCTCGGCCTGGACAAAAGTTATACCAGTCGGATCATTAAACAGCTGGAGAAAAAGGGAATCCTCTCTAAGAAGCGGTCAAAGCAGGACATGCGATCCGTGGAACTCCAGCTAACGGCACACGGCCAGGAGATCTTCGAGCAGGTAAACGACCGTTCAAATCAGCAGGTGGCCGGGCTACTAGCAAGCCTTTCTGTCGGCCAGCAGGAAAAGATCTTTAATGACGTGATGGAAATAAACACACTGCTTTTTGGAGGAAACGATGAAAATGACATGGAAGGTTAAGCGATTTGCGGAGCTGACAACTGCAGAACTGTACCAGATTTATTACCTGCGAACGGCAACCTTCGTGGTGGGCCAGGACCGGGTCTACCAAGAGGTCGATACTCGGGATCCCCAGGCCATCCACATCTTTGACCAGGATGACGACGGGGATGTGGTGGCCTATGCACGGGTTTACCCGATTGATGACGGGGCTAAGGTTTCCTTTGGCCGGGTGGTCACCAGCAGCAAGATCCGAGGCCGGGGTGTTGGCCGCCAGTTACTCAGCAGGGTCATGGAGACGATCAGGGATAATTTTCCCGGCAAGCCGATCGAGATTGAGTTCCAGAAGCAGGTGGAGGGCTTCTATCAGAAGTTCGGCTTTACCAGCAAGGGCGGTACTTTCACCTTCGAGTCTACGCCGCACGTGGTGATGGTTCACGAAGGACTAAGGCCGATGTGACCGATGAGCAGGCCGTCCTTGATGCAATTCCGGATACGATCGATTACATCGTGGATTTCGTGGGGGCACCGAGCAATGACCCCCAGGAGTTTATCAAACTGAACCAGCAGCCCGCTCACGTGACGCGGGCCGTGGCGGAAAAGCGGCATGCGAAGGCGACGGGCTTCATCGGTGGAATCCTGGGCCCAAAGAAGTTTACCACGGTGAAAAAGGAACTCATCGCATACCTTCAGGAGAGTTCGGTTCCGTTGGCCTACGTTGAACCGACCCTAGTGTATGGTGCCGGACGCAAAGATAAGATGACGCGTAACGTGCCCTTGCTGAAGTTCCTAGGGATCTTCTCACGGAAATTTAAGCCGGTGTTGGTCGGGGATGTTGTTGAGACATTGCAGCAACGGCTAGTCAGTTTGACATAGTGATGATATGAAAATACGCCTACTCAGAGTTTTCTGCTGGGTAGGCGTAATTTGATTTAGTAATAATATTAGTGGCGACTTGCCCGGTGGCCGCCGCCCTGGTGGATCTTGTGGACCCGACGCTTGAACTTGGGCCCATCATCCGTGATCAGACGGAAGTGGCGCATCTTACCGTTAAAGGGGTGGCCAGTCAGCCTGAGGTTGGTCCAGGACCGCATGATGTCGGTCATCTGGTCGATCTCCTTGAGCCGGTCCGGGTTGCCCTCTTTTTGCGCAGCCTCCTTGATGTCTGATTGCAGCCGGTAAACCAGGTTATTGTGGTAGGCGAGCAGCTCGTTCGTCAGCGGGGCATTGCGGTATTTGTTGAAGAGCCGCTGGATGACCTCCATGGCCTCCTTCGCGTTATGGGGCTGAATATAGCGGTGATCATCGTTACTCATTGCTAGAAAATCTCCTTACAAATTATTTTGACAATTATTTTGACATTTCTTGACTTTTAAGGCCCTGATTGGTATATTATACAGTGTGTTTAGCACTTGACCCTAAAGAGTGCTAAAAGGGGAAGTGATAAAAATGCTAACACAGCGTCAAAACAAGATCCTGCAAGCGATTGTACGTCAATACACGTCGACTGGTCAACCGGTGGGGTCACGGCATCTGGCGGAGGACTTGCCATTTAAGGTGAGTTCTGCGACGGTGCGTAACGAGATGGCCGTCCTGGAAAAGGCGGGCTTGATCTTGAAGGAGCATTCTTCATCCGGCCGGCTTCCTTCCAAGAAGGGCTACCGTTACTACGTTGACCACCTCCTGGACCCAAAGGCGGTGACGGACAATGACCTGGTTGTTATTCAAAACTCGCTAGGTACGAGTTTCCAAAAGATTGATGAGATCATCTCGCACTCGGCTGATATTTTATCAAATCTTACCTCGTACACGGCGTTTACCCTTAAGCCTGAGCAGGCGGATGTCCGGCTCAGCGGTTTTCGCCTCGTACCGCTTGGCAACCATAAAGTTATTGCCATTCTGGTAACGGATAGCGGGGATGTTGAGAGTCAGGCATTTACGCTGCCGCGCAACCTCGACTTGGATGCCTTGCAGGCCGTGATCCGGATGATCAATGACCAGCTGGTTGGGCTACCATTGGCCGATGTTATGAGACGGCTGAATGACGATATTCCGTTACGGATCATGCACTACATGCACAGTGCGGATGGCTTCCTGGATCTCTTTGACAACGTCGTATCAAAGGCTGCTCGCGAGCAGTTCTTTATCGGCGGCCGATTAAACCTGTTGGATTTCTCGAATACCCGGGACCCGCAGGCGTTGCAGACCATGTATCGTCTGTTGGATCATGATGATGAGCTTTCACACCTGCTCGATACCGGTAAAGCCGGTGACGGGGTCAACGTTCGCATCGGATCCGAGATTTCAAAAGACAAGGTGCTCGATAACTACAGTTTGATTACGGCAACCTATGATGTTGACCAGTATGGCAAGGGAATCATTGCCGTGCTGGGGCCGACCAGGATGCCGTACTCCCGGACGATTGGGCTAGTAAATGCCTTTCGTCAGGAACTGGCCAAGCGTCTCTTGGACTTTTATCGGCATTACTATGATTCATAGGAGGCGAGTTAATTGGCAGAAAAGAAGAATGAAAAGCAGGCTCAGCAGTCTGAAGACCAGGCAAAGAAAACTGCTCAGCAGGCACCTAAAAAAGATGATAAAGATAAAAAAGAATCAGCAACCAGTCAGGTTGATGAATTAAAAGCCCAAATCAAGGACCTTAAGCAGCAACTGGATGAGAAGGATGACAAGTACCTTCGTGCCGAGGCCGAAATTCAAAACATGACGACCCGTTTCAAGAAGGAACAGGCCCAACTTCTGAAGTACGATGGTCAAGACCTGGCCAAGTCCGTCTTACCAGTCCTGGACAACCTCAAGCGCGCATTGACGATTGAGGTCACCGACGAGAATGGCAAGCAATTGAAGAAGGGCATTCAGATGGTTCATGACCACCTGATCAACGCCTTGACTGACCACGGTATTACCGAGATCGAAGCCGAGGGCAAGCCATTTGATCCAACCCTTCACCAGGCGGTCCAAACCGTTCCGGTCAAGGATGGACAGCAGGCCGACACGGTTGTCCAGGTTCTGCAAGCTGGTTACCAGCTTAAGGATCGTGTTTTACGGCCAGCAATGGTTGTTGTGGCACAATAACTAAGATTTAATTTTATAAAAAAGAGGGAATAAAACTATGGCAAGCAATAAGATTATTGGTATTGACTTAGGTACTACTAACTCCGCCGTTGCCGTTATGGAAGGTAACGAACCAAAGATTATCACTAACCCAGAAGGGAGCCGGACAACGCCATCCGTTGTTTCATTCAAGAACGGCGAAACCCAAGTTGGTGAAGTTGCTAAGCGACAAGCAATCACGAACCCTAACACGATTTCTTCTATCAAGAGTCACATGGGTGAGGCCGGCTACACGGTTGAAGTGGACGGCAAGAAGTACACTCCACAAGAAATCTCCGCAATGATCCTGCAATACCTGAAGAAGTACGCCGAAGACTACATCGGTGACACGGTTGACAAGGCCGTTATCACGGTACCTGCATACTTCAACGACGCTCAACGGCAAGCCACTAAGGATGCCGGTAAGATTGCGGGCTTGGATGTTAAACGGATCATCAACGAACCGACTGCTTCTTCCCTGGCTTACGGCCTGGACAAGAAGGACAAGGATGAAAAGATCCTGGTTTACGACCTCGGTGGTGGGACCTTCGATGTTTCCATCCTGGAATTAGGTGACGGTGTCTTCCAAGTTCTCTCCACGAACGGTGATACGCACCTGGGTGGTGACGACTTCGACCAAAAGATCATGGATTGGCTGATCGAAGGCTTCAAGGAAGAAAACGGCGTTGACCTTTCTAAGGATAAGATGGCTTTGCAACGGTTGAAGGATGCCGCTGAAAAGGCTAAGAAGGACCTTTCTGGTGTTCAAGAAGCTCAAATCAGTCTGCCATTCATTTCCGCTGGTGAAAACGGCCCACTGCACTTGGAAAAGACCTTGACTCGTGCCCAATTCAACCAACTGACTAATGACCTGGTTGAACGGACGAAGCAACCAGTTCTGAACGCCCTGAAGGATGCCGACCTGTCATTCGACGACATCGACGAAGTTATCCTTAACGGTGGTTCAACTCGTATCCCAGCCGTTCAAGAAATGGTTAAGGAATTAACTGGTAAGGAACCTAACCACTCCATTAACCCTGATGAAGCCGTTGCCCTTGGTGCTGCTATCCAAGGTGGGGTTCTGACCGGTGATGTTAAGGATGTTGTTCTGCTCGATGTTACGCCACTGTCACTTGGTATTGAAACCATGGGTGGGGTCTTCACCAAACTGATCGACCGGAACACAACCATCCCAACTTCCAAGAGTCAAATCTTCTCTACGGCTGCTGATAACCAATCTGCCGTTGACATCCACGTTCTGCAGGGTGAACGGCCAATGGCAGCTGATAACAAGACCTTAGGGAACTTCCAGCTGACGGACATTCCTGCTGCTCCTCGTGGTGTTCCTCAGATCAAGGTTACCTTCGATATTGATAAGAACGGGATCGTTAACGTTTCTGCTAAGGACATGGGTACTGGCAAGGAACAAAAGATCGTTATCAAGTCCAACTCCGGTCTGTCCGATGAAGAAATCGAACGGATGAAGAAGGATGCCGAAGAACACGCCGAAGCCGACAAGAAGAAGAAGGAAGAGGTTGACCTGAAGAACGAAGTCGACCAAGAACTCTTCCAAGTCGACAAGACCTTGAAGGAAGTCAAGGGCAAGGTTCCTGAAGAAGACATTAAGAAGGCTGAGAGTGCCCGTGATGACCTGAAGAAGGCCAAGGAAAGCGGCAACCTCGATGACATGAAGGCCAAGAAGGATGCTTTGAACAAGGTTATCCAAGACCTCAGTGTCAAGCTCTACAAGCAGGCTCAAGGTGCCCAAGGTGGCGCTCAGGGCGGTGCTAACCCGAACAATGGTGGTGCCAACAACGGTAGCAACAACCAGAATGGTAACAATGGTGACACCGTTGATGGTGACTTCAAGGATGTAACGCCTGACGACAAGAAGTAATCTCAACTGTTGACAAAAGTAATGTAGAAGCCAAAGGCCATCGTTTGAGGACTTTGGCTTTTACTTTCATTTGCCAGTTGTGGTATAACTAAACCAAATCAACTTGTGAGGGATATATATGGCAGAAAAAGATTACTATGACATTTTAGGTGTCTCGAAAGACGCGTCTGAAGCGGATATCAAGCACGCATACCGGCGTTTGGCGGCGAAGTACCACCCGGATGTCAACCACGCTCCCGGCGCTGAAGAGAAGTTCAAGAAGATCAACGAAGCCTATGATGTCTTGAGTGACCAACAGAAGCGGGCCCAATACGATCAGTACGGTTCGGCTGGTCCGCAGGCCGGTGCTGGTGGCTTCGGCGGCTTTGGCGGTGGCCAGGGCGGCTTCAACCAGGGCTTCGGTGCTGGCGGCTTTGATGACATCTTTAGCCAGTTCTTCGGCGGTGGCGGCCGGACGCGGCAGGATCCGACGGCACCACGGCCGGGTCGTGACCTGCAATACGCAATGACCTTGAAGTTCATGGATGCGGTTTTCGGTAAGACCACCACTATCAAGTACGACCGTGACGAACAGTGCAAAACCTGTCACGGAACTGGTGCTAAGCCGGGCAAGTCCGCAACCACCTGTCAACGTTGTGGCGGGCGAGGCTTCATTGTTTCCGTTCAACGGACGCCGCTGGGCAACATGCAATCCCAGACGACCTGCCCAGAATGTCACGGGACTGGTAAGGTGATCAAGCCGGAAGACCGTTGTGAAACCTGCCACGGTACTGGTCACGTTCAAGAAAAGCACGAACTGGAAGTTAAGGTTCCAGCCGGGGTTGACGATGGTCAGCAGATGCGGCTCCAGGGCCAGGGTGACGCCGGTGCCAACGGTGGCCCAGCCGGGGACCTCTACATCGTCTTCCGGGTAACGCCGAGTCGGGATTTCCGTCGTGACGGTTCCACAATCTATGTTGACCGCGACATCTCCTTCGCCCAAGCTGCTTTAGGTGATGAGGTCAAGGTCAAGACCGTTCACGGTGACGTTAACCTGAAGATCCCTGCCGGCACCCAGTCCGAAACCAACTTCCGCCTGCGCGGCAAGGGGGTTCCGCACCTCAATGGCAACGGCAACGGTGACGAGCACGTAACGGTTCACGTGCGGACACCAAAGAGCCTGAATAAGCGGCAGCGTGAGGCGATGATGGCCTTCGCCGCAGCCAGTGGTGAGAACGTTAAGGGAGTCAAGAAGTCCGTCTTAGATAAGCTCAAGGACGCCTTTGAAGACCGTTAAAAGATAAATTAAGGACGACTGTTGCAGCAGCCGTCCTTTTGTCTTTTCATCCCTGCGGGGAGTTTGTTATACTAGAAATAGTATTTTCGTAGAAAGAGTGACGTAGAAAATGACAATGAGTCTAGATGAAATGAAGGCGCGCCAGAAGCGCATTCGTAACTTTTCAATTGTGGCCCATATTGACCATGGGAAGTCCACACTGGCTGACCGGATCCTGGAGATGACCGACTCGATCAGCAAGCGTGAGATGAAGAACCAGATTCTGGATGACATGCCCTTGGAGCGTGAACGGGGAATTACCATCAAGCTGAATGCCGTGGCCCTGACTTACCATGCCAAGGACGGCCAGGACTACATCTTCCACCTGATCGACACCCCAGGGCATGTGGACTTCTCCTACGAGGTGTCACGTTCCCTGGCGGCCTGTGAGGGTGCCCTCCTGGTTGTCGACGCGACCCAAGGGGTTGAGGCCCAGACGCTGGCCAATGTTTACCTGGCCCTGGATAACGACCTGGAGATTCTGCCGGTGATCAACAAGATCGACCTACCGTCCGCTGATCCGGAGGGGACCAAGAAGCAGATCGAGGACGAAATCGGCCTGGACACCAGTGAGGCCGTGGACGTCAGCGCCAAGACGGGCCTGGGGGTCGACAAGGTCCTGGAGAAGATCGTCAAGGACGTGCCCGCACCAACTGGCGATCTGACGGCGCCGTTGAAGGCCCTGATCTTCGACTCCAAGTACGATGACTACCGCGGGGTGGTCCTCAGTGTGCGTGTCTTTGAAGGGACCGTCAAGAAGGGCGATAAGATTCGCCTGATGAACAGCGGAACCGAGTACGAGGTTGCCGAAGTTGGGATCAACTCACCGAAGCCGCTGGCCCGTGACGTCCTGATGGCGGGGGACGTTGGTTACATTACCGCCGCCATCAAGGATATCAAGGATACCCGGGTCGGTGATACGGTTACCAACGCTGACCGGCCAACGGAGAAGCCGCTGGAAGGTTACCGGCAGATGACGCCGATGGTCTACGCTGGGCTTTACCCAACCGACAATGCCAAGTTCAACGACCTGCGTGATGCCCTGGAGAAGCTGCAACTGAACGATGCGGCGCTGACCTTTGAACCAGAATCGTCTCAGGCGCTGGGCTTCGGGTTCCGGTGCGGTTTCCTGGGCCTTCTGCACATGGATGTGGTTCAGGAACGGCTGGAGCGGGAGTTTAACCTCGACCTGATCACCACGGCGCCATCCGTTACCTACCACGTTGACCTGGCGGACGGATCGATGAAGGAGGTCGAGAACCCGGCTGAGATGCCGGATGCTTCCTCAATCAAGGACATTAAGGAGCCGTACGTCCGGGCCTCAATCATGGTACCGAATGATTACGTCGGCCCCGTTATGGAACTCTGTCAGCGGAAGCGGGGGATCTTTGACACGATGGAGTACCTCAGTGACACCCGGGTCAACGTGATCTACCATATTCCGTTGTCGGAAATTATCTTTGATTTCTTTGATAAGCTGAAGAGTTCGACCCGTGGGTATGCTTCCCTGGACTACGAGATCGATGACTACAAGCTAAGCAACCTGGTTAAAATCGATATCCTGCTGAACGGGGATAAGGTCGATGCTCTTAGCTTCATCGCTCACAAGGACTTTGCGGCTGAGCGTGGCCGGGACATCACCTCGAAGCTGAAGAAGATCATTCCACGGCAGAACTTCGAGATTCCGATCCAGGCGGCCATTGGTTCCAAGATCATCGCTCGGACCAACATCAAGGCCTACCGGAAGGATGTTACCGCGCGGATCCACACCGGGGACCCCGACCGGCGTGCCAAGCTGCTGGAAAAGCAGAAGCGTGGTAAGAAGCGGATGAAGGCCGTCGGTAAGGTTGATATCCCGCAGGAAGCCTTTATGGCCGTTCTGAAGACCGATGAGCAATTAGATGATAAGTGATCGTTGATATGACGGTGTTTGTAATCTCTTAAAATCACAAAGTAGACCAATATTCTAATGGTTTTCCCTTACGTGGTATTTTAAGGGAAGAATAGAATATTGATCTACTTTTTTATTAGATGGCAGATTGCAAGAAATAACTTGAACAAATTTAGTAACGCAGATTACGCAAAAAGATCTCAATCGGTGTTCGCCAATTTAAACATTTGAGTGGTCGGGAATTCAAAGACCAGTTAATTTGAATCAATTCATCATCGGTAATCTCATCAATCGGTTGACCTTTGGGAATGAAGCGGCGTAGTACTCGGTTGCGATTTTCATTACTGCCTCGTTCATGTGGCGAATAAGCGTGCGCAAAGTACAGCGGAACACCGGTCTGTTCTTTAATTAAATTGTAGTTGGCGAATTCTTTCCCATGGTCAACAGTAAGGGTCTTAAGATTATCTCCTAACTGGTTAGCTAATTCTAAAATAGCCTTGGTCATTGAAGTACTATCTCGTCCATTAAGCCGTTTAACGATGGTAAGCCGACTCTTACGCTCGACAAACGTAGCTACTGCTTGACTTTTACGTTTTCCAGATAAAACTGTATCAGCTTCGAAGTGACCTGAAGTATTACGATCAGAAATTTCAGCTGGACGATCTTCGATGGGACGTCCATGACTAAAAGTACCACGGGTTTCTTTAGCTCGTTTGCGACGAATACCATGGTCAGGTAAATCAGTCACATTAATATCCAGTAGCCCCTGATCAATCCAGTTATAGATGGTTTTGTAGGCAATTCTAACTACATGAGCCACTTGTTCAATTGACCATTTTTGAATCTTGATTTTTCTTCAATTAATCGCTTTAGGTTAGTCGTTATGATGGTTTTACGACGTTTAACTTCATGGTCAGTTTGAGCCTTAACTGCGTGATACTCACCAGCTAAGCGATGAACCTCATTAAAGATAGTGGTTTTACTAAAGCCTAAATAATCGGCAATATATTGAAGTGAGTGCTTTTCATGATGAAGTGTTTCGATGACAACGCGGTCTTCAAATGATAAAATAGTGGTGCCCGTAAAGGTCCTTCTTTCTAATGGAATGTTGTGGTAACACCGTTAAAGACCTTGATGGGTTTTTCTGTCCACTAATATGTGCAACTTAAATTTTACAATCTACCTAAGTGAAAAGGCATGACTAATATCTTGTTAATTTAGTTATAATTTGGCTGAAGCCAATAGATTTCTATAGTGACGTGGTTATTACGGCCTAATATAATTAGTCTAAAGTTAGCTCGACTCACCCGTTTACTTCTGAAGACCGATGAGTAATTGGATAATAAGTGATATTTCTAGTTGAAAATAAGCAGGCCAATATTCAATTTTCCTATGGACCAGGATAGTGGAGTGTTGGTCTGCTTTTCATTTAGCGATATGTTTGTGTTAATGGGGATGATACTGATGGAAACAAAAGTACTCCAGAAAGAAAGGAGATCTTGTTATCGAACTGACGATCTTCGTACTGGTTGTTATTGATAACGATCAACTTATTTTTTCTCAATTGCCTTCTTGATCTCTTGCAGGTCGTGGTGGAGGACGAGGAACTCAGCAAACTGCGCGTTGGTTGACTTGGCTCCTTCATAAACTGACTTTAGAGCTTTCTTGTAAAGAAGTTCGGAATCGAAATCGCTGAGGTCGTCATCTAGCTTTTTAATTTTCTCTTTGCGTGATGATAGAAGTCCCATTGTCGTTGCTTCCTTTCTCTTGATGAATAGTTATGAGAAATACTTCCGCCGGTTCTAGACAACCATTGAGCATTTTGAGCATGTGATTTTACTGTACTTTAAGTTTAAATGCTCCCTTTAGCTATATTATACGATAGTCAAGGTTCATTTATTGCAAAAAAATAAGCAGAATACCGGGTACCGTACAAATAATTCGGTATTCTGCTTCCAATTTTTAATCCTTCACCGTCGGCTGCGAAGGCTGTGTTCCCTGCACAGCTATCTCCTTAGCATCCAAAGATTTCTTAAGCCGCTGGTTCTCAGCCTGCAGCTGCTTAACATTCTTCTTCAGCTTATCAACCTCGGGCTTGCCGGGTTGGTTTTGCAACTCCTTCAGCTCCTTGCTGACCTTGAGGTGGTTGGAGAAGGAGAAGAGGTAGATGATCAATGCCCCGATCAGCATGCAGACGAGGATTAGCAGGACCAAAGGCATCTTGATCTTGCCAAAGAGGAGGTTAACCTCGACCTGGGCAGTGTTGAGCAGTGCGAAGATGACAAAAATAATGAGCAGGATGATTGAGACAATCATCGTTGATTGCTTTTTCATGAGTTCTAAGCTTCTTTCATATAGATTGATAAATCTAGTATAGCATTTCAATAGATCAGTGGGGCGATGACCTGATCAAACCAGCGTCCGGCGCCTGGATCATTGGGGCCGGTAACTGGTGACGGGACAATCAGTCGGTCATCAACGTTGAAGAGCCCCAGCTGACCCTTGACGGGGAGGGGGTTAATCCAATAGGAGCCTCCAGGGCCAAAGGGCGCCAGTTGCCAACCGTAGTCTCGCTCCCCATATTGTTCAGTCCCCACGACCTTGGTAACACAGGTGGCATAGCCGGGGACGCCACCGTGGACCTTCTTGGCGGTGCCGCAGATCAGGAGGTCACCCCGGTAGTTAGTCGACCAACTGCGGTATTCGATCGTCTTAGTTCCCTTAAAGATGTCCATTACGTAGTCGGAACGAATCGATAAAGCTTTCATGATTCTCCCTTCTTAAACGAAAAAAGCGGCGGGTCAGCTGACCAGCCGCTTTAACGGATTAGGTATAACTAAATTGAATTAGTTGTTGCCTTCAAGCTTTGCCCAACCGTCCTTAGCAACCTTAGTAAGGGCAGCAGCAGAAGCATCCATAGCCTTTTGTTCACGTTCGTCAAGTGGAACTTCAATGATCTTGGCAATACCATTAGCGTTGATAACGGCAGGAGTACCAAGGTAGATAGGTTCGTTGACACCGTATTGACCGCTCATTGGAGCACCAACAGGCAGAACAGCGTTTTCGTCACGCAAAATAGCACGAGAAATCCGCATCAAGCAGGTAGCAACACCGTAGTAGGTAGCACCCTTACGATTAATGATTTCGTAAGCCTTGTTACGAACATCGTCTTCGATCTTAAGCAATTGATCCATGGAAACATTGTGTTCCTTAGCGATGTCAAGGAGTGGCTTGCCACCGATAGTAGCGCTGGAGTAAGCAGCGAATTCTGAATCACCGTGTTCAGCCATGATGTTTGCCATAACGTCGCGTGGGTCAACATCAAACAGCTTGGCAAGGGCAATCCGCAGACGTGAGGAGTCCAGTGAAGTACCGGAACTGATAACCTTGTTCTTTGGGAAGCCAGAAAGCTTTTGAACAGCGAAAGTCAGGATGTCAACTGGGTTAGCAGCAACAAGGAATACACCGTTGAAACCAGACTTAACGATTGGTTCGATGATGGACTTCATGATCTTGAGGTTCTTGTCAACCAATTGAAGACGGGTTTCACCTGGCTTTTGAGGAGCACCGGCAGTGATAACTACCAGGTCAGCATCCTTGCAAGTATCGTAGTCAGCGGCGTAGATCTTCTTTGGGGCAGTGAAGACAGTAGCATCTTCAAGGTCCAAAGTGTCACCTTCAGCACGCTTCTTGTTGATATCAACAATGGCTAATTCTTCAGCCAAACCTTGTTGTACCATTGCGTAAGCGTAACTTGAACCAACGGCACCGTCACCGACGAGAACAACTTTTTGATGATTCTTAGACATAATTTAAGTCTCCCTTTCATCCTATATGTGCTATTTTGAGAATTTCCTCTCGTATTCGATTATAGCATTCCTTGTGAAAAAAGCTATAAATTTGTGAAATAAGATTCAATTTTGTTAAAAAGTTTAGATGAATTTAGTAAATCTTTTAGTTGAGGGCTCCGTAACCGGCTACCAGGAGGGCAACCACGATCATCGGCCAAAGCAGAGCGTGAACGAGGGTGCCAACTAGCAGGACCAGGAAGAGGATCCCGATAATCTTAAGGGTGAATATCCCTAATTTCCATAGGAGCCACAGAACGAGTAACGTGATTAAGATACCCATTGTTTTCCTCCATATATTCAAGATTGCTAGCAGTATATCACTCACTATTAAGGAAAGGAAAGGAGATGAATTAAATTTTGGCACTTTCTTAACCTTGTGATAGAATATAGTTATCTAAATGGCTAATTAGCCGCGAATATACGATGGAGGAGGTGGTTACCATTCTGAATCGAACGAAGCAGTTTATGCGTGAGAATGATTTAATGTATAAAAAAGAGTACATTCGTCCAATGATGACGCCGCAGCACGTCTATGTCTTTCGGTTTGGTAAACACAGGTTAAACAATCGGGTGATCATTCGGTATTCTCATACCTGGACGGGCCGATTGAAGATCAATGAAATTGACGTCCGACTTCATCATCAACATCACCCGCGGATTTTCCTGACCGAGGCCGACCTGATCGACTACCTGAAGCACCACATGGAAAAGGAAAAACGGCGGGAAGATGAACGATCACGTACCGATGATGATGACGCGGAATAGGTGATCGTAGAACTATCGTGACCATTGTTTTTGGCCGCGATTTTTATTTAAGGAGGATTTTAAGTGGATTGGACAGCAGTAACAGTGATTACGTCAAGCGAGGCCGTTGAGGCGGTCAGCTACATTTTAACTGACGAGGGGGCCCAGGGAGTCCAGATTAATGATGCCGCCGACTTTGCCAACCTCAAGCCGGGAAAGTATGGGGAACATGGTGAGATCGTTGATCCGGCCACCATTCCGCACCGTACTTCGGGAGCGGCCGTAACCGGCTATTTCCCTGCTAAGACCTTTGTTCCCGAGTTGTTGCCGACAATCCGGCAACGGGTTGCCAAGTTGCATGACTATGGCCTGAATCCTGGCGAGGATGAGGTTACCTCTGCAGTGGTCGACAACCAACAGTGGGCAACGGTTTGGCAGAAGTACTACCACCCGCTACGAGTTACCAACGAATTAACGATTGTCCCTCAGTGGGAGGACTACCAGCCAACACAGAAGCAGGAGAAGCTCCTGGTGCTGGATCCGGGAATGGCCTTCGGAACGGGAACCCACCCGACGACCAAGCTGATCCTGCAGGCGCTGGAAAATGTCATCCGTGGTGGCGAGTCCCTGATCGATGTTGGAACGGGCTCCGGTGTCTTGAGTATTGCTGCCAAGCAATTAGGGGCCGGGGATGTCCAGGCCTACGATATCGATGAAGTAGCCGTCCGGTCGGCCCAGAAGAACCTGGATCTCAATCCGGTGGCTAAGGACGTCAAGGTGGGCGTCAACAGCCTCCTTGATGGTATCCATACACAAGTTGATGTGGTGGTCGCCAACATCCTGGCAGAGATCATTGTGCCCCTGATCCCGCAGGCCTTTGCTAACCTGAAGCCCGGCGGCTACTTCCTGGCATCCGGGATCATCGACGACAAGGCCGCCATGGTTCGGCGGAAGATGCTCGACCAATCCTTTGTCATTGACAGCGAAACTAAGATGGGTGATTGGCATGGGATCATTGCTCACAAGCCGGCGGAGGATGAAGAATAATGCAGCGTTACTTTATCAATCAGCCAGCTGACCAAAAAGAGATCGAATTGCCTAAGGACGTTGCCCACCACCTAGTTACTGTCATGCGTGCCCAGGCCTGTAGCCAGATAGAAGTGGTCCTAGCTGATCATCGGGTGTACCTGGCAACGGTGACGACGACATCACCAGCCCAGATCCAGATCGTCAAGGACCTCGACCGGGATAGCGAGTTGCCGTTGCGGGTCACCCTGCTTTGCGGCCTCCCGAAGACCAAGGAGAAGCCGGAGATGATTGTCCAGAAAGCCACCGAACTGGGGGCCGATAAGATCGTCTTCTTTGAATCGGCACGGTCAATCAGTCATTGGGCTAAGCAGAAGCAGACCAAAAAATTGGCCCGCCTGCAGAAGATTGCGGATGGGGCGGCGGAACAATCCCACCGCAACCGGCAGCCCCAGGTTGCCTATGCTCCCGACCTCGCAACGGCCCTGGCAGAAAATCCGGCCGATCATCGGGTCGTTGCCTGGGAGGAGTCGGCCAAGCAGGGCGAGACCAGAGCGCTTCACCAAGTGTTGACCGGGATGACGCCGGGGCAATCGCTGGTAGCTATCTTTGGCCCCGAGGGCGGCTTGACCAGTCAGGAAGTTGAACAGATGCAGGCGGTCGGGGTAGTCCCAGTTGGCCTGGGTCCCCGGATCCTGCGGACAGAGACGGCGCCCCTGTACTTCCTGGCGGCGGTTTCCTATGCCAGTGAGCTGGCGGTTAATCATCGTTAATGATTATGCAGGATTGTGATACAATTAGAAAAATCAATAAAAGTAAAATTAGATAGTTAAGGTGTTGTGAAATGGCAATCTTCAAAAGCAAATGGCAAACGTTTGATAAGCTGCTCTGGATTCTTGGAATCGTCTTTGGCATGCTGGTTCCCGTCTTGACGGACCGGATCCCGATGCTGACCCGGGTACACTGGGTCGTTTGGTTCCTGCTAATTGTCAATGGAATCTATAGCATTTGGATTGGCGTTCATGTTGCGCGGCGTCAGCAGAGAGTCTTTAATCTGTTGATTTTCCCACTGCTGTTCCTGCTAGCAGCCTATTTCTTTATGCCGCACTATACCTACTACTTTGCACCTGCGTACTGGGCAGTGAGCTACCTGTCCTGGGCTGGTCAACAGAAGTAATTTTGACCGAAGGGGGACTGATAATGTCACAAGTTAAAGAGTTAACGCACGAAGACGTGCGCAAGATGGTTTCTTCCTATATGAATGATGAACACGTGGCATTGGTCGAGAAGGCCTACCGTTTTGCTGCGATCTGTCACCATGATCAACGGCGGAAGTCAGGGGAACCATACATTATCCACCCAATTCAGGTTGCCGGGATCCTGGCTAACCTCCAGATGGATCCGGAAACGGTTTGCGCAGGGTATCTCCACGATATTGCGGAAGATACTGGCGCGAGCCTAGGTGACATTAAGGAGCTGTTCGGCCCAACAATCGCCATGATTGTTGACGGTGATACCAAGCTAGGCAAGATTCACTACAAATCTAACCGGGAGCAGATGGCGGCGACCCACCGGAAACTTCTCCTGGCGATGTCCAAGGATATCCGCGTGATGATTGTCAAGCTGGCTGACCGTTTGCACAACATGCGGACCCTGCAGCACCTGCGGCCGGACAAGCAGCGGCGAATCTCCAACGAAACCTTGGAGATCTACGCTCCAATTGCTGACCGACTGGGGATCAGCACGATCAAGTGGGAATTGGAGGACCTGTCCCTGCGCTACCTCAACCCGCAGCAGTACTACCGGATTGTTCACCTGATGAACTCCCGACGTGACCAGCGGGTCGACTACATCAACAATGCCATCGACCTGATCAAGGATGCCCTGAGCGACCTGAAGCTGGGACCAAATGTTGAGATTTACGGGCGACCTAAGCATATCTACTCGATCTACCGCAAGATGGTGACGCAGCACAAGCAGTTCAGCCAGATCTATGACTTGCTGGCGATCCGGGTGGTTGTCGACACCATCAAGGATTGTTATGCGGTACTTGGGGCCATTCACACTAACTGGAAGCCAATGCCTGGACGGTTCAAGGACTACATTGCGATGCCGAAGACCAATGGTTACCAATCGCTGCACACCACGGTGATCGGGCCTGAGGGACGGCCGCTGGAAGTTCAGATCCGGACCCACAAGATGCACGAGGTGGCTGAATACGGGGTTGCCGCGCACTGGGCCTACAAGGAAGGTAAGACTAATGGTGTCCAACAGACCCGGGATAGTCAGAAACTTAACGTCGTCAAGGAAATTCTCGAACTGCGGCAGGAGAGTAATGGGACGGACGAATTCATGCAGGGTGTCCAGAGCGACATCTTCACCGATAAGGTTTATGCCTTCACACCGAAGGGCGATGTTATCGAGATGCCAAAGGGCGCTGGTCCGCTGGATATGGCCTACCAAATCCATACCGAGGTCGGTAACCACACGACCGGGGCCAAGGTTAACGGCCGCATTGTCCCATTGGATTACGAGATCAAGAACGGTGAAATTGTTGATATTCTAACCTCACCATCATCGGCGGGGCCAAGCCGGGACTGGCTCGATATGGTCAAGACGCGGCGGGCCCGGAATAAGATTCGCCAGTTCTTCCGTGCTCATTACCGGGAGCAGAACATCGAGCAGGGTAAACAAATGATCGAAAACGAGCTGCGTGAAGCCGGCTATGATCCGTTTGAATTAATGACGGAAAAGAAGGCGGCTGACGTGGCTCAGGCCATGCACTATAGCACCGCCGATGATATGTATGCGGCCATCGGTTTTGGTGACCTGGCACCAGTCGGGGTCCGGAACCGCTTCACGGCTGACATCCGGCAGAAGGAAGAGGACGACCGGCAGGCGGCTGCCCAGCGCGCCCTTCTCGAGGAACACAAGACCCTGGAGAAGCCTGACGAGCGGGCTAAGCAGAAACAGGCCAAGGCTTCCAGCGAGGGAGTCGTGGTTGAAGGAGTGGACAACCTGCTTGTCCGGCTCAGCCGCTGCTGTGATCCAGTCCCTGGTGACGAGATTATCGGTTACATCACCAAGGGCCGGGGGGTCTCCGTTCACCGCAAGGACTGCCCGAACATCAAAGCTGCCGAGAAGAGTGGTCAGCGGATCGTCAGTGTCTACTGGGCGAACCCGCATGGCGATAAGACTAACTACGATGCCGATATCGAGGTTCAGGGATATAACCGGAACGGCATGCTCAACGATGTCTTGCGGTCAATTAATAACAGTACCCGCTTCCTGAACTCGGTCAACGGGAAGGTCGACCACAATAAGAAGATAACGATCAGTCTGACGATCGGGGTTCGTAACTTGGAACAGCTGCAACTGATTATGAACGGCCTGAAGAACATTCGGGACGTTTACGTTGTCAAGCGGGTTATTCGCTAGGAGGAAGAAAATGCGTGTTGTATTACAGAAGGTCAATCATGCCCAAGTGTCAATTGATGGCACGGTCGTAGGTAAGATTGCTAAGGGCTACATGCTCCTGGTCGGTTTTGCGCCCGACGACGGGGATGAACAACTGGATTACCTTGTCCACAAGATCGTCAACCTGCGAGTCTTTGAGGACGAGAACGGGAAGATGAACAAAGGCTTGAAGGATGTCGACGGGGCCATCCTGTCGATCTCCCAGTTCACCCTGTACGCCGATACGAAGCACGGTAACCGTCCCGGCTTCACTGGGGCGGCCCGGCCGGAAATTGCCGAACCGTTATATGAGCGCTTCAACCAGAAGTTAGCGGCAACGGGGGTCCATGTCGAGACCGGTCGCTTTGGCGCGGACATGAAAGTGGACCTGGAAAACGATGGGCCCACCACCATCATTTACGAGAAATAAGAAAAAGCTCTGTGATCTGAATTGGCGGATCACAGAGTTTTTTGTCTGGACTAGTATTGAGAAAGAATCTGATCAACGGCGCCACCGTAGCTCTCGCCGAAGAGCACCAGGTGCATGCAGAGGTAATAGAAACGGTACCATGGCAGGCGATCGTTGATTCCCGGGGTGAACGGGTAGGTAGCGGCGTAGGCCCGGTAGAACGATTCGTCGAAGCCGCCGAAGACCGTCGTCATGGCGAGATCAAATTCGCGGTCGCCATAGACAGCGTCGGGGTCAATGAGGTAAGGCTGGTCGTTGGCGAACATGAAGTTGCCGGCCCACAGGTCACCGTGGAGCAGGCTGGGTTTCACCGTGTGATCCTGGTAGTAGTCGCTGAACTGGTGGACCATCTGGGTGAAGTGTTCCTGCCGCCACCGGTTCCACCGGCCGCGGTCACTGGCAACCTGAACCTCGGGTAAGAGCCGTTGGTTGATGTAGAAGTCTTTCCAGCTGTCATTCCAGGAATTGTCCTTAACCAGGGTCTTAGTGCGGTGGTTGTCGACAAAGCCAAATTGACCGTTGGTGCTGTACTGCTGGTGCATGTGGGCGACGGCTTGGCCAAGTTCGGCCTGGCTGCCAGCGCTCTCGTCGAGCCAGTTCAGCACCAGGTAGGCGTTGCCATTGATCTCACCATTGTGGATGGGGGTCGGGGTATTGATGGCCTTCCCAATGGCCTTCAGACCGTTGATCTCGTGCTGAAAGTACTTTGCCGGCTGGTTGGGCTGGATCTTGATGAAGTAGGATTGCCCGTCCGCTTCAATGCGGTAGGACTCGTTGATGTCACCGCCGCTGACGGGTTGAAAGCTTTCGAGATGCTTGAACGGCAGCTGTTGGAACCATTGATGATTTAACGTACTCATAAAACCACACTCCTTTGGTTGTTCACGTCAATTATAGCGACCGCCACTGCCGGACGCAAAAGCGGGAAATTGAGGGTAAGATATTGACATTCGGGGTGGGGACGAGTAAGGTAAAAATGAAAATTTGATATTCATAACCAGTAATAAAAGAATGCTCGGTGCCTTCAAAGTACTAGCGAGTGGGGATGGTGGAAGCCCATATTGCGGAGAACCGATTGACGCTTTTTGTGGTTGGACGTTTGTCCCGTCAGTTCGCTGACGTTATCATTGAGTTGATACCAAGGTGGTACCGTGCATTAGAGCACCCTTGTGGACGCAGGGGTGCTCTTTTATTATTTTATGGATAAAAAGGAGTACATAGGAATGAAGAGAACCAATTATTGTGGAGACACAAACGAAAACCTGATTGGTCAAGCGGTCGTCTTAAAGGGCTGGGTTGCCAAGCGGCGTAACCTCGGTGGCTTGATCTTTATTGATCTCTGGGACCGGGAAGGAATCGTTCAGCTGGTCTTCAATGAAAAGGAAAATCAGGAGGCCTTTAAGGTTGCCAATGCGGTGCGGAACCAGTATGTCCTGGAAGTTACGGGGAAGGTTCAGCCACGGGCCGAAAAGGAAATCAACCCTGATATGAAGACGGGGAAGGTCGAAGTTGCCGTAGAGAAGGCGACTGTCCTGGCCCAGTCCGAGACGACGCCATTCGATATCACGGACGGCGTGGATGCTTCCGAAGACCTGCGGATGAAGTACCGTTACCTTGACCTGCGGCGGCCGGAAATGATGAAAAATCTGATGCTGCGGTCCAAAGTTACCCACGTCATCCACCGTTACTTCGAAAAGAACGGTTTTTTGGACGTTGAGACACCTGATCTGACCCGGTCAACGCCAGAAGGGGCCCGGGACTACATCGTGCCTTCCCGGGTTTACCCTGGCCACTTCTACGCCCTGCCACAGTCACCACAACTGTTTAAGCAGCTGCTAATGGCCGCCGGGGTTGACAAGTACTACCAGATCGCTAAGTGCTTCCGTGACGAAGACCTTCGTGGTGACCGGCAGCCAGAATTTACCCAGGTCGACACGGAAATGTCATTTGCAACACCACAGGACATCCAAGACATGACGGAAGGTCTGATCAAGGACGTTATGAAGGAAGTTCTGGGCATTGATGTTAAGCTGCCATTCCCGCGGATGGAATGGCAAGACGCCATGGATAAGTACGGGACCGACAAGCCAGATACCCGTTTTGGCATGCTGATCCACGACCTGAACGACATCGTTAAGGATTCCTCCTTCAAGGTCTTCTCCGGTACGGTTGCTGACGGCAACTATGTTCGGGCCATCGCAGTTCCTGGCGGGGCTGACAGGTACTCCCGGAAGGACATCTCCAAGCTGGAAGATTACATCAAGCGTTACGGTGCCAAGGGCCTGGCCTGGGTCAAGGTAACGGACGACGGCTACAATGGTCCAGTTGCTAAGTTCCTCCAGGAAAAGGCAGATACCATCAATGAAGAGCTGGGTGCCAAGAGCGGGGACCTGATCCTCTTCGTTGCCGGGAGTTTCCACGTGGTCTGCGACTCACTGGGCTACCTGCGGCGTCACTTTGGCGAAGAACTCGGTCTGACCGATCCAAACCAGTGGAACTACGTCTGGGTTGTCAACTGGCCAATGTTTGAATACGACGAAGGCTTTGGCAAGTGGATTGCGGCCCACCACCCATTCACCATGCTGAACCCTGAGGACTTGCACTACTTAGAAGATGGTGAAGACCCGCACAAGGCCCATGCCCAGAGTTACGACATCGTCTTGAACGGTCAGGAAATCGGTGGGGGCTCCATCCGTATCCACGATCCAAAGGTCCAGGAGAAGGTATTGAAGGCCTTGGGCTACACTAAGGAACGCGCCGAGGCCCGCTTCGGCTTCCTGCTGAAGGCCCTGACGCTGGGGATGCCGCCTGAAGGAGGACTGGCAATCGGCCTTGACCGGTGGGTAATGTTCCTGTCCCAGTCAGACAACATCCGTGACGTGATCGCCTTCCCAAAGAACTCCAAGGCCGTGGAACCACTGACGGCTGCCCCAGGCAAGGTCAGCCAGCAGCAGCTTGATGACCTGAAGATTGAGTTCGGCAAGGACGTCGACTACAAGCTGGATAAATAGTAATTAAGTTGAGGATCTAGGTTTTTCCTGGATCCTTTTATTTTGAAAGGGAGGATTAAAGTGAAATTTGTCATTGCGCCGGATTCCTTTAAGGGCAGCCTGACCGCCAAGGAAGCGGCCGTCGCCATGGCGACAGGTATTCGTCGGGTCTTTCCCCACGCGGACTATCAGTTAGTACCGATGGCTGACGGGGGCGAGGGAACCGTGCAGGCCCTGGTGGATGCTACCGGGGGTCAGACAATTCAAGCTACGGTTCATGATCCCTTTGACCGGCCCGCCGTTGCCAGCTACGGTCTTCTGGGGGATGGTAAGACAGCGGTAATTGAGATGGCGGCTGCCAGTGGCCTGCAGTTTGTCAACGATCAGAACCGTAATCCGTTGGTGACGAGCACCTATGGGACGGGCGAACTGATCCTGGATGCCATCTCCCGGGGTGTCAAGCAGATCATCATCGGCCTGGGTGGGAGTGCCACGGTTGATGGTGGTGCCGGCATGGCTCAGGCGTTGGGCGTCAAGTTGCTGGATGCCGCCGGGGATGAGCTCCCCCACGGCGGCGGTGCGTTGGGTCGTCTGGCCAGGGTCGACACCAGCAAGCTGGCGCCGGGCCTATCACGGGTAAAAATTCTTCTGGCTTCCGACGTTACCAACCCGCTGACTGGTGAGCAGGGAGCTGCCCGGGTCTTTGGGCCGCAGAAGGGGGCCACTCCCGAGATGGTTGCAACCCTGGATAAGAACCTTGGTCACTTCTCAGCGGTGGTAAAACGCGACTGTGGTTTTTCACCGGCTAATGTTGCGGGTGCCGGGGCTGCCGGCGGCCTTGGCTTTGGCCTGCTGGCCTTCACGGCGGCTGAGATTCATCGGGGAGTCGACTTGGTACTTCGCTTTACAGACTTTGCCCGTCAGGTAGCGGGCGCGGACTTTGTCTTTACCGGCGAGGGGCAGATTGATTTTCAGACTCAATTTGGCAAGACGCCACTCGGGGTATCCCGGCTGGCCCGCCGGGTGGTTCCGGGAGTACCAGTAATTGCGCTAGCAGGAAGCATTGGTCAGGGAGTGGCGGCTCTGAATGATGATTTCACCGCCATCTTTGCCACGCCAACCGGGGCCAAGGATCTCAGTCAGGCGATAGTCGATGCGTCTGAAGATATTGCCCAGACCGCTGAAAGTGCTGCGCGGTTGATCAAAGGCTGTCGAAAATAACGGTTCTATGATATTCGGTAAGGATAAGATGAATTCTTATCTTTATCGTTTTTTGTTACTTGCTGTACCATTGATTTAAAAATAAAAAAGACAACCGTCCTATGTTATCCCCATAACTACCTCGGTTGTCTTTAGAAAGGATATATTCCTCATGACTAATGATATCAATTTTTGGACTGGAATCAAGGATCCTCACTTAAAACCTGACAAACCATTTTTAACTGAGAATAAAAACTTAAAAGTCAT